>CAIVPY010000656.1 GCA_903907885.1 uncultured Bacteroidota bacterium | reverse complement strand
TTGGCTATTTTAGAAAAAGATGGAAATATAAGTGTGCTTTCAAAACAATTAAAAGGTCAAACCCTTCATCATAGAAAAAGTAAAAAACTTCATCCTAAATACAAGAAGTAATTTCGGGTAAATTTACTTTTCTTACTTCATCAATTCCCCGCTTAACCTCAATAGTTCTGTTTCATTAATCTTACTTTCGTATTGCACCATGAGAAGTCTTGTTTTGCTATTTATCAGGTTTATCTGGGCATTGCGTAATTCAATGGAGGTAATTACCCCCACTTTATACTGTTCTTCGGCAATAGAATAATTTTCTTCGGCTACTTGTATGTTTTGTTTCTCGAACGACAGTAATTGTAGACTACCTTGAAAATTGTTCCAAGCTTGAGTCACCGCTGATTGTACTTTGCTTAAAGAATCTTTATACATCCATTCACTTGACCGATAAGCCAATCGATTATTGATTAATCTTCTGTTTACATCATAGCCATTAAACAAATTGATGCTTAAACCAGCACCATAATGAAAACCTAAACTCTGAGATGATTGTAAAAAACCAGCTTCAGATTGCGAACGGCTAAAGTTATAACCACTTTTAAGTTGTATACTAGGCATACGTTCGGCCTGTACTTCTTTAATGCTTAATAGATTAACATTTTGATTTTTCTTTGCTATCTGCAAACCCGCATTTTTAGAAATTGCTTTGCTTTGAATATCTTCTAATTTAACTTCAGTTTTAAGTGTAACGTTATCGTCTACATCAAAATCGGTATTAACATCTCGAGCAAGCAGTTGGTTCAATATGGCTTTGCTATTTTTCAAAGCGGTTTCTTGCCTAATTTTGTTTGATTTGTCTGTGTTTAAATCTACTTGAGCCTGCAACAATTCTGTTTTGGCCGATTTCCCCGCTTTGTATTTGTCATCGGCAAATTCATATCTTTTTTGTGAACGTAGAACAGATTCAGTAAATAAGGTAAACTGCTGTTTCGATAAAACCACATCCATAAATGCTTTAATAACCCTAGAAAATGTGAGTTCAATTTGCCCCCGCATTCTTATCTCTCCAATGTCTTGCAATTCTTTTAATCGATTTTTGGTTGCAAACATTTTCATGCCATCAAATAGGGTCCAACCCAATTCAACACCAGCATTCAATTGACTTGTTTTTGCTCCATCTTTATTGTTTTCGCTTCCACTTAGATATTTTTGCTTTGTGTCTTGTACCAAGTTGTCTTGGCCAGCAGTTCCTATTACATTTGGTAGCATTCCCGCTGCCCCTAAACGGTTGTTATTCTTAGTGGTTTCGGCATCATTTTTAGCCACTTGAATGGCATAATTGTTTTCTAATGCTGTTTTTAAAGCATCGTCAAGTCTTAACATTTGCTGAGCATTTGATTTGCTCACAATCAATAGGAAAATGCAGAAACTAAGTGAAAATGATTTAATTGAATTCAATTTTATTTTTTTTGATTATGGTAATTACTAGGGTACAGTTTTTAAAATAAATTAAGCCTTTTAGCCTAATACTTTAGTTCTAAACTTTCGTCAAAAATAATCAATCACTGAATAATTCGTGACAAAATTAACAATGAGTTTTCTAGGATGAAAATACTTATTTTTCACTAAGGTAATATTGTAATAACACCCCAAGCGCTATTGATATCTAAGATTGGATAATCGTTAAAATCAACTGAGGTATCGCCATTTAAATCCGACTCGAAATAACCTAAGTCGCCATTGGTACTACTAATGTCTAAAGCAGGATAGTCGTTAAAATCTATTGACCCGTCTTGCGAAATATCACCACTATAAATTGCAAAATTTCCATCACCTAAATCGATTAAATTATCTCCATAAGCTTTGCTTGTGCTGTCGGTAAAATCATAATTAGTACCATTTGATGTGATTATCATTGGGATTGAGCTCCATGTTTCGATTGAATTGCGGTGCTTAACAACAATGTAATAACTATTTCCGACATACATAGTAGGAATTAAAATACTAGCCGTTCCATTAGTATGGAGCAAACCAAAAGTGCTATATGCAAGGCTGTTTGGAGGAAACGATTCGTGAAGCTCTAATGTAATACTATCAGCAATATTGAGTGCTAGTGGGTCGTTAACTGACGAAATCATAGTATTACTTCCAAGATAAAAGCCTTGTATAAATAATTTAATATTAAAATAAATACCTAAATCTACATAGGCTTTCTGTTGGAAACCCTGACTTAGTATTAGATTATTATTTAGAGTGCTGGTAAAGGTTTCGCCTAATGTAGAGCTAATATTTATATCTGCATTGCTAAAATAGGCTCCCGCAGATGAAATAGCACTTCGACTAATATTCTGGGCATAGTTTGTGTATAGCAAGTGGACAAATAGGAACAGGAATAATATTTTTTTCATTTTAAGAAATTAAAATTTTCTAACAGCTCTAACCCTGCACATTCCTCCCTTTAGGTTTACATCACAATAACCACTTGCAAAATATTGTATCCAAGCATATTGCGCATCTGTTTCATTTGAAGTCCAATAGCTAGTAAATTGAAAACCATTAACATCCCCTAATACTTCGTTTACCACAGCCGCTGCATTATAGCATTGGTTTAGTTCCCATGCCGAAGGAAGATACCAATCATTGAAGCCATTGTATGAATAGGCGTCACAAGTTAAAGCTGCTCCTGACGTACATCCAGATTGAGTAGTTATTGCTGTTGTATTTGATTGGCCATCTCTAGAGTTTTGTGCTTGTAGACCAATGGCTAAATATGTTATGTTGCTATAGGTGGTTCCGGTGTTGATGTCATTAAGTGAGGCTATTAAACCATGTTCGGTTCCGTATTTTTTCCATACAGCTACTATAATTCCTCCTTGAAATAGTTCGCCAATATAATGGGTGAAGAGTCCATTGGTATTGATGTTAACGCTTCCTGCTGAATTTGCGTATAAGGCAAAAGGCACGCTCATCATTTGTTGTGTTCCAATGTCGGTATATGCATTTCCAGAGGCACTTGTATCTAGTTCTACTTTTAAAAATTTAGCATTCGAGCCCCAATTTACGGATGAAAAAGAGCCAGTAATGGCTGCCCCTGAGCCAACATTTAAATTAAAAATACCTAGAGAATTTGTTCCCGTGTTGTGTGTTTCTTTAAAAACTACTGTTCCATTTGCATTAGCATCTAATATACTAAACCTTACCATAATTGCTTTGTTGGTAATTGGCTGACCATTGGCATACCTTGCAGCAGCTTGATAGGGTATCCCTTGAGGAGCTTGTGAATTTGCCGAAAGGGATATTACCAACAAAATAAATGTATATATTTTTTTCATTTCTGATTCTATTTCTATTTCAATGGCATATATAGTTAAATTTTTGATAAACTAATGATAATAAAAAAGTCTAATCTGATATTATTATAGCTATAATCAATAGTTTAAAATCAAAATTCAAAAAATTAAAACCATTTATATCACTTTTACATTTACCCATATTCGTATAGATTTGCAACACGTTTAATATATGGAGGCACTTTTTTTCTTAGCTTTTTTTTCGCCTGTAATGGGCTATTTGGCAACCACCAAAGGGTATCACTTTTGGACATGGTTTTTCATCGGCTTATTTTTGCCCATTATATCTTTATTTATTCTATTTTTTTTAAAAGAGAAGCCCATCGTGATCGACCCAAGTAAATTGGTAGTTCACGAAATGAAGGATAAAGTGCTTTGGAAAAAGGAAGAGTAAAACCAATTACTCTTTAATAAATTTCTTGGTAATGTCTTTACCCTCTATATTCATTCTAACAAAGTAAACGCCATTTGGCATAACGCTAACATCAAGACTTGCCAATGTTCCTGCTTTGCTCCATTCTGTGTTTACTTCTTTTTCTTTGCCTAAGATATCGTAAACATGAATGCTATTTGTTCCTTTTACAGATTTGGAAAAATGTATGTTTAGCTCATTGCTAGCAGGAACTGGAAACAAATTGATTTCCAAAGGTGCAGATTTTATTTCTTTAACTGCAGTGTTGCTTGTACCACCTGTTATAGTAATGTAGTTGGTTCTTGTGGTGTCATCAATACCGCCCTGGTAAGTGGCTTGCAATTTAATACTGTATTTTCCAGCAGCATTAAATAAAACACGTGGGTTTTGCGAAGTAGCACTAGTATTGGCTACATAAGATACCGTATTAGGTGTAATGGTCCATTGGTAGGCAATAGGACTACCAGAACAAGCATCATTTAAGTTAACAGTATCACCAATGGTGGTGTTGATTTTAGAGGTAGTGAAATTAGCATTGTTCACAAATAACTCAGGACGATTGATGTCTTTGTACCTAATAGTGGTTGATCCTGCCACACCTAATCCTCCTGTTGTAACCACTACTTCAAGTATAGGGAATTTCTCTCCTTTAGCTAGCCATTTATATTCGGTTCTATTATTAGGAATAGGGATGTTAAACCCACTTACGCTTAATGAGTCCACTTCTTTAATTATAGATTTTACTCTAACACAATTGAACTGCCCATATGGTGTTTTGATGACTCCCCAGCCATCCACAGTGGTAATCCTATAGCCAACTTGTTTAAAACCACCTAAAGTTGCTAAACTCAGACTGCCTGCAAAAGCACAGCTGTCTCTGCGACCCACAGTCAAAGGGAATTTATAAACAGTATCTTTTGGCGCAAGAGTTAAACCTAATGGTAGGCTATTGTATGTTACACCCCTTCCTACTAAAACACTAGCAGTTGCTGAATTTTTATAGAAACCCATTACGTTGCTAAGACCAACTCCACCCGCAAAAGCACCAAGACTTAGGTTGTTTTCTTTTACACCATAGGTGGCACCACTAAAATATATAACATAAGTTGATGTCAATGGAGAGTTGTATTTTTCAACGTCTTGACTGGTAGGAATCAAACCTGTATAGTCCCATAAGGTATCCATGTTGGTTGATGCAAAGTTGTATCCTCCAGCACTTGCCATACTATATCTTAATGTGTCGTTTGCTTTTGGCATATCTGTGTTTTGTATAGTAATAGGAGTTTGGGCAATTAAGCCGATAGAGCTAATAAAGGCAACGAATAAGTTAAGTATGTATGATTTCATGAGTTTTTAGTTTCTATCACAAAGAAGCTATTTTTTTTTAAATAAATTACCATTAAACATTTATTAATCAAAAACTAACAAAAAAATGACCAATAGATTGGAGTAATTTTCTGCAATAGGGTAAGTTAGATAGTATTTATTCGTGTCAAAC
>CAIVPY010000655.1 GCA_903907885.1 uncultured Bacteroidota bacterium | reverse complement strand
TTTTATTATACTCCAAAAAAACATATTTAGTTATTTACATTATAGGGTTTGTTTTGAATATAGTAGTAAATAATATACTCAAACAAATCATAAAACAACCTGAGTTATGGCTCTGGAGTCACAGAAGATGGAAGCATAAGCGAGATAAATAAGTTAATAATTATAATTGAATTGGGATAAGTAAGTACTTATAAATTCTTGTTTTTAAAATACTATTATCTAAATTAAATCAAGTTGTGACAATCATTTCAACATTAATTCAAGAATGTTTCCCAAATTCTACTGATAAATGATTGATAAGCTTCGAATTCTTAATTATTTATCGGCTTATGGTTTATTAACAATGGCTAAAAGATAAAAGCCAACTGCTATAAGCCAGTTGCCAACAGCATTTTTTTTCATACCTTCGTCCTATGAATGCACGTGTGATACTTCTTATATTGGATGGTTGGGGAAATGGCAAAAAATACCCTGGCAATGCCATCGAATTAGCCAATACCCCCAACTTTGATAAACTAATTGCCAATTACCCCAACTGTGAGCTACATACCAGTGGAGAGTGGGTGGGTTTGCCTGATGGACAAATGGGCAACAGCGAAGTAGGTCACATGAACATAGGTGCTGGGCGTGTGGTGTATCAGCAGTTGGTGCTTATCAACAAAGCTTTTCGAGACAAAGAAGTAAACCAAAACAAAGTGTTGATGGATGCCATAGCGTATGCAAAATCAAAGCATAAAAAAATTCATTTGATTGGTTTGGTAAGCGATGGAGGTGTGCACTCAAGCATCGAGCATTTAAAAGGTTTGTGCAGTTTGATGCAAGATAACAACATGGCTGATTTTTATGTGCATGCTTTTACAGACGGAAGAGACACCGACCCAAAAGGGGGCGTTGCCTATTTACAAGACGTACAACAACATTTGCAAAAAACAAATGGCAAGTTGGCTTCGGTGGTGGGCAGGTATTATGCCATGGACAGAGACAAACGCTGGGATAGGGTGAAATTAGCTTATGATGCCATGGTGAATGGCGTGGGCGAAAAAACAAAGGATGTGATTGGCTCTTTAAAAAACAGATATACCAACAACGAAACCGATGAATTTATAAAACCCATTATAGCTGTTGATGATAACAACCAAGCTATTGCTTCCGTACAACAAGATGATGTGGTAATATGTTTTAATTTCAGAACGGATAGAGGCAGAGAAATTACAGAAGCATTATCGCAGGTGGATTTTGCAGAGCAAGGCATGAAACATTTAAACTTGCATTATATTACCTTAACAGAATATGATAAAACATTTAAAAATGTGCAAGTTGTTTTTCCTGAAATAGATTTGCAAATGACGATGGGTGAAGTGCTGCAAAAGGCTAATAAAAAACAAGTACGCATTGCCGAAACTGAAAAATATCCGCATGTAACTTTCTTTTTTAGTGGCGGACGAGAAAATGAATTTAAGGGCGAAACACGCCACATGGCTCCTTCGCCAAAAGAGGTAGCGACCTACGATTTAAAACCCGAAATGAGTGCAGAGCAAGTGTGTCAATTTACACTTGATGAGATTGCGAAAAACGAAGCCGATTATATGTGTGTAAATTTTGCTAATGCCGATATGGTAGGACATACAGGTGTGGTAAGTGCCGAGATAAAAGCTGTTGAAAAAGTTGATAGTTGTGTAGGTCGTATTGTTGAAGCTGCATTGAAAAATAATTATTCGTTGCTTATCACTGCCGATCATGGTAATGGCGAATATATGATAAATGAAGATGGCACACCTAATACAGCACACACTACCAACGATGTGCCTTGCATTTTAGTTGAACCCAATACAAAATACAAAATACAAAATGGTAAGTTGGCTGATTTAGCACCCACTGCATTGGCATTGATGAACATTGCTCAACCCAAAGAAATGACTGGAGATAATTTATTGTTATAAAGACAGATGTTAAAAAAATATACATTTTTATTTTTTTCCTGTTTAATAATAGTTGCCTCTTGCACTGATTCGGCTAATAACAGTCCCAATAGTGAAAATCAATCAAAATACTTGGATTTAAAATCCTATTTTGAGGATGAAATTAGTAGATTAAGCCTATCTAATTACACTTTAGAAAAAACTTTACTTTTTGATGGAGAAACAGAACAGAAAAACACTAAAAAGGTTGACTGGAAAAAAGAAATAGAGCCTTTTCTAGATTTGGATATTCTTAAAAATACCTATACAGGTAGATTGATTGCAGATACTATATTACTAAGTCAAGATGAGTTTGAAGTATTATATATACCAAACGATAGTAGCCTTGATTTAAAGCAATTGCATGTGCAATTCATGCATCAAAAAATAAATGGCATTAAAGCAGAATTTGCCTCTCATAACCCATTATACCATAGCTATAAATTGTATGAGTATTTTCCTGATAGCCTTTACCTGATTGAAGGAAACCAAAAAGTGAAATTGGTTCATTCGCCTAGCTATTCAGCAATTGGAAGAATTATTAAGAAATAGTTTTGCAATAAAGTAGATATTTTGATTTGAGTCTATCATGTCGAACGGAATCTGTCATGTCGAGCGGAGTCGAGACATTGACAGACGCTTTCTATATACAAGTTCTCGACTCCGATCGAACTGACAAGCAAAAAGAATGGTAAATGATTAATAAAAACTACCTCAAATCCACTACTTCAACCCCAGGGTATTTTTTTACATTAAACGAAAACTGATTGTCTTCATATTTTATATTAGGTACTTGGTTGGTAATAGTGTAAGTATGCACACTTCCATTTTTGTCAAAAACCTCTGATTTGGTAATACTTTGGTTGGTTTTATCTACTGTTAGTTTAATTTTAAAGAAATTCTTCTTTTTGTCTTTTGGTGTAAGTTCAAAAATAGCAATATCATTTTTACCTTCTTTGCGAGCCTCGGCTATTTTAAACAAAAAGCCCTTGTTATACATAGTGAAAATATCATCCAATCTTATAGCACCTTCTTTTGGGTTGTAATGATTTATTTGCACTTCGTTCACTTCTTTGCTATATGTCCAAATGGTTTTGTTATCACAAATAATAACTTGATTAGCCACATCCAATCTAAATTTGTTTCCTTTTACTATAATGGTGCCCCGTTGCTTTTCGTTTATCTTCTCCAACTTACTTTCAATAGTGTAGAGAAAATCAGCCTTTATGGTTTTAAACTTCTTATAGCGTTGACTTATACGGTCCAAAAGTTTTTCGGCATCTTTGGTGGTTTGAGAATAAGCAGTGATTCCTGCAAAAAGTAATAGGCTAAATAAAATCGATTTTTTCACGCTACAATTATAAATGAAATGCTTTGATAAAATAGCTGAGAAAATTCAATCAGTTTTAGATGTGTTTTAGGATCTTATTTTATTCTCAATATTCTTCAGTTTATTCGCAATGTGCCAATAATAAATTAATAATAATGATGCTTTTAAAGATGGGCAAAAAAGAATCAGATAGTTTTAAAGATAATTCAACTGATTACAATATAGTAACTTATGGATAATATTAATTTATTAAAACAGACTAAAAACATATTATTTTATTGACTCCAATCATAATTGTCACATATCGTCAAACATATTTTCGTTGCGTGTTTATAGACGTTTTTAATGAAATGATAGACACATAGTTTTCACTTAAACAAAATTATATGTTATCAAAATCACAAGCTAGAGCATTTTTCCTTGGAGGGACCATAATAACATTTGGTGCTTTTTTAGGATTATCATGGAACTCGTTAAGCAATGAAGTTCCAAAACGGACCCACGAAGAAAATTTAACACCACAGGTTA
>CAIVPY010000654.1 GCA_903907885.1 uncultured Bacteroidota bacterium | reverse complement strand
GGGGAGAAGCCAAGAAGGGAGCTTGATTGCGGAGAGGTCCATGTTGATTTCCTTAGGAGAGTGCGCGGTGCCTTAGGGTGTGAGAGTTCGAATCTCTTTCGCAGCACTATTCGTGGGTAGATTCTAAACCCAATTAGCAAATTCTTAATAAGTATTTTTCGTTTGTTTTTACAATTTTTATACATTGTGAAAATATTTAGGATGTATGAATAACGTAAAAAACTCCTGGACCTTAGTAGTAATAGCTGCCTTAGGTTATTTTGTAGATATATATGACCTCGTATTATTTAACGTAGTTAAAAAAGAAAGCCTTGAATCTTTAGGTCTTTCGGGCGATATTCTTCTACAGTATGACGTTTCTCTTTTTAATTGGCAAATGACAGGGATGTTGATTGGAGGGCTTTTGTGGGGCATACTTGGTGATAAAAAAGGACGTATACAAGTTTTGTTTGGCTCCATCCTACTCTATTCTTTAGCTAATTTAGCAAACGCTTTTGTTACCGACACCACTTCGTATGCCGTTTGTCGAATTATTGCAGGTATTGGACTTGCTGGTGAATTAGGTGCAGGTATTACTCTTGTAGTAGAAAGCATGGATAAAGAAACGCGTGGGTGGGGCACGATGGTAATTGTAACATTTGGCGCTTTAGGAGGAGTTGCAGCTCGATTGGTAGGAGGAAATGGTGGAGATATTGCCAATTTTTTTGATTTAAACATGAGAGGCTGGCAAATGGCCTATATAGTTGGTGGTTTATTAGGAATACTTTTGTTACTTTTAAGGGTTGGTGCTTTTGAAAGCGGTATGTTTAATAATATGCGTAGTCGCAATGTATCTAAAGGCAATTTCTTTAAACTGTTCACTACCAAAGAACGCACATTCAAATACATTGCTTCGGTTGCCATAGGTTTACCTATTTGGTTTGTGGTAGGTGTGTTAATCAACCAAAGCCATGTTATAGCCCAATATGTGGGTGTTACAGGAGGTGACGTGATTGTTGGTGATAGCGTGATGTGGAGTTATATAGGTTTATCGGTTGGCGATTTGTTGAGCGGGGCTTTAAGTCAACTACTAAAAAGTAGAAAAAAGGTTATCTATATTTATTTAGCCATCTTGAGTGCTTCGGTTAGTTTATACCTATTCAATTTTAATGTTAGCATTGATTGGTTTCATTTTATGTGTTTTTTGCTAGGTGCAAGTACCGGTTTTTGGGCTTTGTTTGTAACAGTGGCATCGGAACAGTTTGGAACCAACCTGCGTAGCACCGTAGCAAATACTGCCCCGAATTTTGTTAGAGGTGCAACCGTACCAATCACACAATCTTTTCATGGTTTAATTCCTATGATTGGCGTGGGATATGCCGCTTTAAGTGTGGGTGGGGTTTGCATTGTTTTATCATTATTGGCAGCACTATATGTGAAAGAAACTTTTTCTAAAGAGTTGGATTATTTCGAAATAGATTAATCCATCATACAAAAAAAATATCTTCAATCATTATTATTACTAGAATCACGTGAAAATAATAGGAATTACAGGAACATTAGGCGCTGGCAAAGGTACTATTGTAGAATATCTTACAACCCATCATGGATTTAAACATTTTTCGGTGCGCGAATACCTGATTAAAGTAATAAACGCAGAAGGCAAAACGGTAAACAGAGATAGCATGGTGCAAACGGCCAATCAACTACGGGCAAAAAATGGTCCTAGTTTTATTGCTGAAGAACTTTTAAGAGAAGCCCAGCAAAGTGGCGCTAATTGCATTATTGAAAGCATTAGAACTGTGGGCGAAGTGAATGCCCTAACATCAAAAGGTAATTTTTTTTTATTTTCGGTTGATACCGATAGAAAAATAAGATACGAACGCATTTTATTGAGAGGTTCAGAAACGGATATGGTTTCGTTTGAAACTTTTTCGGAAAATGAAGAACGAGAAATGACGTCAAACGACCCTAATAAACAAAATCTGAGTGAGTGTATGAAGTTAGCAGATTATCATTTTACCAACAATGGCACTTTTGACGATTTGTACCAACAGATTGATAGCGTTATTGAAACCCTTTAAAATTGAATTGAATGAGCAATAAAGAAGAGAAATATATACGCCCTTCGTGGGATACATATTTTATGGAAGTGATGGAAGCCATAAGCAAACGTGCTACCTGCGGTCGTGGCAGAAGTGGCTGTGTAATTGCCCGCGAAAACCAATTACTGGTTACTGGCTATGTGGGCTCCCCTATTGGCTTACCTCATTGCGATGAAGTGGGGCACCAGATGAAAAAAATGATTCATGAAGATGAAAGCATTACCGAGCATTGTGTAAGAACTGTTCATGCCGAGCAAAATGCCATTTGTCAAGCTGCTAAAAATGGAGTAGCCTTGGATGGTGCTACTTTGTACTGTAGAATGACGCCTTGCAGAGTGTGTGCCATGCTCATCATCAATTGTGGAATAAAAAGAGTAGTTTGTGAACGCAAGTATCATGCAGGCACTGAAAGTGAAGAAATTTTGAATAAAGCCGGTGTTAAACTAGAGTTTATTCATGATGAGGTTCAAAAATATGAGTTGAAATAAGGGTGGCTTATAGCAAAATGAGGTGCGTATTTTAGGATTAAAGAAGTATCATTTTTCGCGTGTGTAGTCCATTTACAATCTCTACTCGGCACATAAAGGCTAGGCTACAATGTCCGTTTTTTTGCCAACCCACTTGCGAAACATTTATGGCTGCTTAAACACTAGCTTGACAACTTATTGCACGTTCTGTGAAAATCGGCTTCGTATTCGAAGTGCATTTGAAACAGACCTACAAAAAATCTGTCAGAAAATGTTTTTGATTTTTTGTGGGATGTGGAGCCAAGGCGCAAAGTGTCGAACTTTTTGGCTGACTTAAAACTAATTTCAAATCTTAGCTTAATTTTCAATCCCACATAAAATACATTGATACTTCAAATTTTCAGACAAAAAATCTTTGCCATTAACAGTATTATATGGATATGCAGCACTTTTAAACACATCCAAAAATAGAAAAATAATTTGTTAAAAAAAGTGTTGATTTAATGGCTATAAAAAGCCAATGGAAAGCATGACAAAGTGCAAAGCACCCGAAGGGCTATACAAGTGTTTTGTGTATGCCTTATGAAGCAAACACTAAAAACTCTTGT
>CAIVPY010000653.1 GCA_903907885.1 uncultured Bacteroidota bacterium | reverse complement strand
TGGCTACGATACCGTTTCAGATGATATCATTTGGGGAATAGTTATTAATCATTTACCTAAGCTAAAAGAAGAAGTAAGCAGTTTACTTAATGATTAGTTATTGCATTGCAATACCTTGTGCGGCTGTCAGCCTGTCGAATGGCTGTGCAGAGGGCAGATTGACAAACCCGAGTCAATTTATTTTTTACCGAGTTACAAACTCTATTCCATTTGAAATGCGTAGTCGCAACGCAATAGCTTGGCTACAGACTACGCATAGTTGGGGAACATTTAAAACCTCTTAAAATCTTTTGCCAATGCTTGGTATTTTACCCAGAGACACCTACTGGCAAAATACACTGACATCTATTCATTATTTATTCTCAGTAACTCTTGTATAATGTTTTCAGAAATTCTAAAATCAGTTAACAATAATTTGTCAATTAAGGGTTTTACTTCATCAATCAAACCTAGTTGCTTTGCTTTATTAATAACACCCAAAGTACCTGTATATTTGATATGAAGTTTACCTGCTAATTTTCTTGCTTTTAAATCATCTCATAACAATAGACTATTTTCAATTTCTTTGGCTAAAGCAATAGCACTTGCTTCTCCAATATCAACTTGAGTTTCTAAAAATAACTGATATTTTTTATCAGTTACAGCTTTTATTTCTATCCAATGTGGCAGTGTTTCTCCAAACTCTTCAGCTATTTCATGAGTAGTAATTATTGTGTCGTAAACATCTCTAATAAGTTCAATTTCTCCAATTTTATCAAAGAGAATTAAACTGCTAGTATCAGAAATAACTATACTAGGCATTGGTTATTTCTGAATGTAAATCTGAAATAGATTTGCTAAATACCGAAACACCATATCTGCCAAGTAATTCTATAAAAGTTCTTTTCGATAATCCCGCCATTTGTGCAGCTTGCCCTGAAGTAAGTGCACCGTCTTCATATAGTTTAGAGGCAATTATCATAGAAAAATCATAATCTTTTAAATCTACTTCATCAGGTATGTTTAACTGTATCGTTCTCATTTTTCTTTATTGTAAAGGTCATACAAAAATAATAAAAATTAAAATTAAAACATCCTATTTTTTTGTTAAGTTAATAACTCTTTTTCATTTGTAATGTGCGGTTGTAAGCCAATCATGTCGAATGTCTATGTGGAGTACAGATTGACAAAACCAAGCCTTTTTATTTTTTACCGAGTTACAAACTCTTTTTCATTTTCCAATCTTTAGTCCCTTAGCTTTTGGCTTAGCGACAGACTAAAAATAGTTACGGGGTTGCAAACTCTCTTTCATTAGCAATCTTTTCCCTAGCTTTTTGATTAGGCATACAGACTAAAGATAGTTGGGGTAAATCTAAAATTGACTTTTTGAGGGTTGACTAGTTAGGGACAAATCATTTTTATAACATTTTATTATAAAAACTATTAATTTGCATAGCATAATTTAATTATAACCCCCCATATGAAAAAGGTACTTCTGGCAATTGTCTTATTGTTTACTTTAAACACCTTTTCGCAACCGATTTCTTTCAGTCCGACAAAAGGATGTGTTGGAAATATTATTACTATTAAAGGAACTAATTTGAATAATGTTAGTTCTATTCGCTTTGCCAATACTAAGGAAATTATATATAGTCAAATTGTTCCTCAAAGGTATGATACATTGCTTCAATTGGTTGTGCCTGCAATTACATCAAATTGTAATATTTTATTGTATCATGATGTGCTTAATACAATAGATACATTAAAGAATTTTATCGTAGAAATGAGCGTGAAGATTGAAGATCCAAACTATCCTGCATCTAGCATACCTGACTACCAAAAGTTTCAATCAAGCATGAGTTCGCCTGTTTATTTTGTAAACAACAGCACGAATAATACTGGCAAAAAGCTTTACATTAAATGGGACTTTAAAGACAATTGGGCACCTGCTTGTACTTCTTTCTCAGTTCCTTTAACTGGAATTGCACCTTATACAAGCGCACAAGATTTGCAAAACAGAACTAGTGGACGATTTGTAGCCAATGGAAATGTTTACAATGGACGATTAAATGCTTGTGGGTACTCAAATGATTCACTGCCTGTTCACACGTTTGTGAATTGGGATACCCTCTATACATGGCATTATTATGGCCACGATTTTCCACCATTTGATAGCAGTAAATGGTCTAAATCATATACCACATGGCCACCAGCAGGCAACCCGCCTGCTGGGAAAAAATGGGTGCATCCCATAGATACGGCAAAATGGAATATGGCCATTTTTGCTGGTACTACTAGAATTGACACCATACAAATGTGGCCAATGGATTTATTACCTAATACACCCATTACCCTTAACCAAAATATTCCAGACCCAATTGCTATTAATAAGGGTATGCCTTTTATGAGAAGCAATGGCAAATTAGATTACTACACCCTGCCATCGGGTACCATTGTGGATACTTCAAGTCTTTTGACAATAATCACTCCTTTTGATTCCTTGCCTAATGGACAAAAACGAATTTATACAGGCGGTATGAAAATTCCCAATTCAAAGTTGAACCTATATAAATATGTGTTTAATAGAATTGTGGCAGAACCTTATAATGTTGAACTATTCATAAATGATTCTACTACAAGTTCATGCATAAAAAAATCCAACATTTTTATTGGAAGCAATAAAGCTGATGCGTGGGGTTTAGGTAAAAATAAAGATGGAAAAGAATTACCTGGTTATGATTTAGGTCCTCATACTGGTGTCGGTTTTGAATTGTTAAATGATAATGCTGCTAAAACTTCCCCAGTTAATAATAGAAAATTTTTAATGTTCAATTATGACTCATTATTTGATAGGCACGATTATACACCCTGCGTGTTAGATGGATTTATTCCATTTGGTGGTGCCAGTGCTGGAGGGTACAATTACCCACCTTATAATAATTCGGGGCAATTTAACCCAAATACAGTGTGGCAAACTATTAACGATGGCGGTGCTGCTGGAACCAATTGGACACACTACCAATCACCTTTTAACACAGGTTTTAGTCACATGGGTGCATTAGCAGCACAACGAGATGGCTTTATTACCGTGGGATTAATAATAGGTAATGGGTGTAACGGAACCAATTGTAATCAACCCGATCCAAATTCAGTATCTGATACCATCTGGTATCACAATTTTATTCAAATATTAAAGTTAGATGCTTCATTTGAAGTATTACCACATACTAAAGCTGACACTACAGTTTATTTCTGTAGCAATTTGTTGAGAGGCCGTGGTGATACTGTTGTAGTTGTGCCAACATCTCCTATTCAGAAATTTATTTTAACCGATCATTGGATTTGGGGTGATGGTCTTGAAACAATTGACTCGTTTTTTGTATCAGGAGACCAAACCTCTCCAGTGCCTATTGCCCGTAAACGATATACCATAGACAACCAAGATCCTGCCTTTCCAAAAGTACATTTAGACAGTGTGTTTAATGTGGGCAAATATGTGAGGATTGATTTGCGAATTGATACCATCTGGCAATGTCGTGATGGACAACATCGCTTGCCTCCTCAAAAAATTGACACCCTCAAAATGATATTTGATTCGGCATTTTTTGTAGGTCCGTTAAAACATAAGTACAATCTCACTTCGTTTGAAATGAAAGACCCTAATAGTCTAGCTGCCGATGGTAGAAGGTGGGAAGGGACACCTATACAAAGGATTCTTACAGGTCAGAATGGTTCTATGAGTGTATATCAAAAAACAGTTGTTATTGGGATAATTGATACTTTTTATGTTACAGATACCTTAATTTGTGTAGGCAAAGAAGTTCAATTTGTTAACTATGTTAGATATTGGGTCCCTTACGGATGTAATTACAGACCAAACATGGCCATAGATACCTTCCCTTTCTCGACTGCACCTTGGTTGCCATCCATTCGCTCTTATGATGATTGGAGATATGCAAGCTATGGTTATCCAATCGACACTTTTAAAACCTTTGGCACTCCTCCAACATTCTGGACAGATCCTGTTACAGGATTGCAAAGAACGTATTTCAAAGAACGTATCTATTGGGATTGGGAATCAGATGGTATTATCGATGCAAACATGGTACAGGTGCCAAAGCATGCTTTTAACTTGCCAGGAATATATAAAGTAAGTATGATTACTAGGGATAGTGCAGGATTTTGGGATACTTGTGTAGTAAAAATCAAAGTGAAAGATTTGGCTCATTGTGTAGTTCCAATAGTAAATAATACTATAGGGAACAATAGAGTAATATGTGGTAGTTCAACCATTATAGGATCACCACCAATAGGGGGGAATGGCATATTTACATATCTTTGGTTAAGCTCAACAGATTCTGCAACAGGTTATTTAAATGCACCTAACATAAATACATCTTTAAATTATTCAACACAAAATAACACATCAATAAAGTGGTATAAACGCATAGTTAATTCAGGTATTCTATCTGATACATCAAATGTGATAAAAATTACAACATTGGTTAAACCAGTTGCAAATATTTATACTTTAGATACTATAAAGTGCTTTAATGGAACTGCTACTAGTTTCTCTCTTATTGATACTTCAAGTGGAAGCTATAATTACAGATTTTGGTCGTATGGTAACAACATTAACGATACTGCAAAGGCAATAAATGCAAATTTTATTAATTTTGGCACCTACAATATAATTTTAAAAATTCAAAGCAGCAATAGTTGTGTTGATAGTGCGCTCAAAACTATTATTGTTTATCCAAATACAAAAGTAGGTTTTAAAGTTAATAAAGCTAGTCAATGTATATATAATAATAGTTTTATATACACTGATACTTCAACAATTACTAGCGGCACTTTCACGCGTTTATGGAACTTTGGGGATGCTTCAACTGCCACAACAAGTCCATTCACAAAATCATATAGCAATGCAAATACTTATCAAGTAAAATTAGTTACCACAAGTAACCTTGGTTGTAAAGATTCAATTACAAAAACAGTGGTTGTAAATCCCAAACCATTGCTTGGTTTTACCACCAATACTGCAAATCAATGTCTAAAAACAAATAACTATTTTTTTTCTGATACATCCAAAATATCAAGTGGTTTCCTCAGTAGAATATGGACATTGGGGAATGGAGATACAACAAGCTTAATTAATCCAAGCAAAATATTTGGCAGTGCAGGAACATACAATATAAAACTTCTTGCCACTAGTGATAATGGTTGTAAGGATTCGCTCACAAAACCTGTTATTGTTTATCCAAATACCAATATTGGTTTTAAAATGAATAATGTTACTCAATGCATAAATGGAAATAGCTTTTTATATACCGATACATCAAACATAAGCACAGGTACTTTTACCCGTTTATGGAACTTTGGAGATGCTTCAACTGCCACAACAAATCCATTTACAAAATCATATAGCATTGCAAATGCGTACCAAGTAAAACTAGTTACCACAAGTAACCTTGGATGTAAAGATTCTATCACAAAAACAGTAATAGTAAATCCAAAACCAACCGTTGGCTTTACCACAAATACAGCCAATCAATGTGTAAATACAAATAGCTATTTGTTTGCTGATACCTCAAAAATTTCAAGTGGTACAATTAATAGATTATGGACATTGGGAAATGGAGATACCTCAAGCATTATTAACCCAAGCAAAGTTTTTAGCAATGCAGGTACATACAATATAAAATTACTTGCCACAAGTGATAATGGCTGCAAAGATTCGCTTACTAAAGCTGTTATTGTTTATCCAAACACCAATATGGGCTTCAAGGTGAACAACGCCAGCCAGTGCTTAAATGGAAATAGCTTTTTATACACCGATACATCAAGCATAAGCACAGGTACTTTTACCCGTTTATGGAACTTTGGAGATTTTACTAATTCTACTGCTAACCCTTTTACCAAAACATATTATAACGCAAATACCTATCAGGTAAAATTGGTATCAACCACTAACAATGGCTGCAAAGATTCTATTACAAAAACAGTAACTGTAAATCCAAAGCCCGATGTGTATTTTATGAATTTGAATCCAAGCCAATGTTTAAAAGGGAATTTATTTTCATTTCCTGATTCATCATTCATTGGAAGTGGCAGTATGTCTCGCACTTGGTATCTTGGAGAAGGAAGCACCGATACAAATCTTGTTGCAAACAAAAGCTATTCTCAAGCTAACACCTACCATGTAAAATTGGTAGTAAGCAGTAACAATGCTTGCAAAGACTCTATGACAAGCGATGTGATTGTAAATCCTCAACCAATATTTGTAGCAACAGCGCAAGGCAGAACCATTATTTGCCCAAGCGAAATGGTGAATATAAAAGCAACAACCGCAAGTGGCAATACTTACCAATGGTTGAAAAATGAAGTGCCTTTACCATCATCAACGGATAGTGTATTGCTAACTTCAGCACAGGGAATTTATAAAGTAATTACAAGCACAGCATTTGCTTGCGCTGATACCTCGCAAGGTATAAGCATTGTTGTTAATCCATTGCCAAAGGCATACATTGGCATTAACAATGCAGCTCAATGTTTGGCAGGAAATCAATTTCAGTTTACAGATTCGTCAACACTTGCAAGTGGTAGTTTGCATAGGCTTTGGTATTTAAACAATGTGTTAAGCGATACTGCTTTTAACATCAACAAATCATACAATGCAGCAGGAAACTATAGTGTTAAATTGGTGGCATTAAGCGAAACCAATTGCAAAGATTCTATCACTAAAACAATTACAGTTTACCCTCAACCAACACCTGATTTTACAATCAACAATCCATCACAATGTTTGGTACCCAATAGTTTTGTGTTTACAGATGTTTCGAACATTACAAGCGGAAGTACCACACGCACATGGTACACAGGCAATGGCAACAATGCCACCACTGTGGTAGCTACTCAAGTATATAGCACTGTTGGAAATCATACCGTTAAATTGGTAAGCAAATCGGACAAAGCGTGCAGTGATAGCATTAGTAAAACAATAACAGTGAATGCCAATCCTGTGGCTGGTGTTATGCTTGGTCAAACAACAAATGTAGCACCTACAACGCCTTACATATACACGGTAGCACAGCAGCTTAACCACACTT
This sequence comes from uncultured Bacteroidota bacterium, assembly GCA_903907885.1. GTDB lineage: Bacteria > Bacteroidota > Bacteroidia > UKL13-3 > UKL13-3 > RGVD01. Next base: position 2,482 of record CAIVPY010000653.1, on the reverse strand, counting down.
ACTTGTGGTCGGTTACAAATGGAATAGTAGTAGCGGGGCAAGGCACAAATGCAGTAACAATTCAATGGATTGGAATTGGTTCGGGCAAAATACAAGCTATTATTACAAATCCACAAGGTTGTAATGATACCAGCTCGTTAACGCTTAGTGTAACCAATGTAGGCATAAGTGAGATACAAAACATACACAATTTGCAAGTGTATCCGAACCCTAATAGTGGTGCGTTTACCATCAGAATAAATTTATCAAAAACAGCTCATACGCAAATAAGTTTATTGAACATGTTAGGTCAGCAAGTTTGGGCAGAAATCAAGCAATTAAATGCAGGTGAACAAGAGGTGGAATTAAGTACAAATTTAGCTGCAGGGCTTTATGTTCTTAGGTTAAACAATGAAGATGGGCAGGTACAGAAGAGTGTAGTGGTTAGATAGTGCTTTTTATTAAGCATTCGTTCACCCATTCGACTCCGCTCAGGGTGACTGGGAATTTGGAATTAAACAATAACGAGTAACAAAATAACCAATAATTAAATAACGAAATTTGAGTAAGGATAAATTGATATTAAACTACACACTTCAAAACATAGCTGATGCAGCCGCGCATGTAATCGCCCATTCAAACAATAGAAAACTTTGGGTTTTCAGAGGTGAGATGGGCGCAGGCAAAACCACATTGATTAAAAGCATTTGCCAACAACTGCAAGTGAAGGATGAAATAAGCAGCCCTACTTTTTCATTGGTAAACGAATACCATACTGCGGATGGAAATAAAGTATTTCACTTTGATTTTTATCGCATCAAAAGCATCGAAGAAGTGTATGATATGGGCTATGAAGACTATTTTTATTCCAATCAAATCTGCTTGATTGAATGGCCTGAGAAGATTGAAGAAATTTTGGAAGGAGAAGATTTGTTTGAAATCTCCATTCAGATTTTGGATGATGAAAATAGGGCTTTGCATTTGGATTAAAATCCATTGTAATATGGCACACATTCTTTTTCTTTGACTTAGAAAATATCATCAAATGAAACTAGTAAGGCTTTCCATTCTGCTTGTAATATTATCCTTTCAGCAAGCTGCTCATGCTTGGGGATTTTATTCTCATAAACTCATAAATAGGGTTGCCGTTTTTAGTTTACCTCCCGAGATGTTTGGGTTTTACAAAGCCAATATCGAATACCTAACCGAACATGCTGTAGATGCCGATAAGCGCAGGTATTCAGATAGTTTAGAAGCTCCAAGACACTATTTAGATTTAGATCATTACGAAGCTGTGTTGCCTGTAGATACCGTTCCTAAATTTTGGAAAGATGCTGTGGCTAAATTAACTGAAGATACGTTGAGAGCTTATGGCATTGTGCCTTGGCATATCAATGCAATGTACTTCCGATTGGTGGAGGCAATGAAGAATAAAGATAAGGAAAGAATTTTGAAACTATCGGCTGATATCGGGCACTATTTTGCGGATGCTCACGTGCCTTTGCATGCTAGCGAAAACTACAATGGTCAGCTTACAAACCAATATGGTATTCATGGCTTTTGGGAAAGCAGATTACCTGAGTTGTATAGTGACGATTATGATTTGTTTGTAGGTAAAGCCGATTATATTCAAAATGTGCAAAGTGCAGCCTGGCAAGCCACTGAAGGTAGTTTTGCAGCACTTGATTCTGTCTTGTTTTTTGAAAGAAACCTAAATAATAAATTTGATGCGGATAAAAAATACAGCTATGAGCAAAAAGGAGCCAATCAAGTAAGGGTTTATTCTAAAGAATATGCTGCACGATACAATAAAATGCTTGATGGTCAGGTAGAGCGAAGGATAAGAGCTTCCATAGCTGCAGTGGCTGATGTTTGGTACACAGCATGGGTAGATGCTGGACAGCCTGATTTGAATACACTCTTGGACAAGGCTCCAGAAAAAATTAAAGACGAGGAACGCAAACAAAAAGTGGAGGAGGAACAAAAAGTGCTTTCAGAACAAAGAATGATTGGAAGACAGGAGTAAGTTATGGTTGATAGGTTTTGAGGGTTTATTACTATTGCTATAAAGTACTTGCATCCTGAGCATTGTTTATGATGTTGAACCCCTTCGGGGTTCTGCTTTGCTTTTTGCTATTTTACCGCAGGTTTCACCTACGGCTATTATGATTTTACCCCTTCAGGGTAAGTAAATTTTATGATTTCTAATACCTATGATTTGCATTCCTTTATTAGCATATCAGCAACTCAAAAATCATTCTCACATTAACTCACTCTCACATTCGCACATTGTCTATCCCACTCTTCCTTTCCACTCAAAGGAGCCGAAGCTACCTGCTATTCCAACAAACAATACATATATCACATGTAGGGGTTCTGCAATGATTAAGTATTTAATCAAATGAAATTGTTTTAAATGCCTTGCCACTTGTGATAGAAAAGCAAATTCAATAATCATTTTGATGAGCAATTGAACTAGCGATAATTTGAAATAAAAATTGTC
>CAIVPY010000652.1 GCA_903907885.1 uncultured Bacteroidota bacterium | reverse complement strand
TAATATGGCAATCGTAAAAGGTGCCTCACCTGATTTACCTGCTGATTTTGCAGGTGGTATCATACAAATAAATACCAAAGATATTCCGGAAGAAAACAGCATATCTATTAATGCAAGCGCTCAATATCACTCTTTAACTACATTTCAAAATGGATTGAATGGAAATACAAGCTCTACAGATTGGTTAGGTTTTGATGGTGGTACACGCAAATTACCTTCAGGACTTATGAACACTGCTGATAGCAGATTGGCTACAACTGACCAAAAGGTAGAACAAACTAAATTGTTCAACAATAATTTCCAAGCAAACAATATAACTTACAGACCTAATTTTAGTTTGCAGTTTTCAGCTTCTAAAAAAATGAAATTGTTTAATAACGATTTGGGTGTTGTGTTTGCTATGAGTTATAACAATAGTAATAAATACACTCCTTTCACAACTTCAACAGGTCTGCCGGTTGTTGGTTTGGAATCAGTAAAATCAGAAAGTTCGGATGGTTCATTTTTCAGCTTTGATAACTACAAAAACACCATCGTTTCAGGAGCTGTGTTGAACTTTGCCTATAAAGTGGGTAAAAATTCAAAATTCACTTTCAAGAATCTTTTGACTGCAAATGCAGATGATCAAACGATTCGTCAAACAGGTACAACTTATACAAACCGCATCGACCCAAATAATACGGATCAAACAAAATTTGATAACTATACATACTACTACCAATCAAGTAGGTTATTATCATCTCAATTCTCAGGTGAACACATGTTGACCAAAAACAAAATCAAACTTTCATACACTGCAGGTTTAAACAATATTCATAGAGAAGTTCCTGATTATAGACGTGTTCTTTACCAAAGTAATTTTAGAAAATCAAGTGGTGATACAGCTTTCAGCCCATACTCTGTTGCAGCAAGCGGTTCTAAGTCTTTTACTCCACAAAACAGTGGTAGGTATTCGTCTACACTTGATGAGCATATGTATTCTTTTGGTTATGATTTGTCAATACCTTTCAAATTAAGTATCGTGAAAAAATCGCAATTGAAAATAGGAGGTATGCATGTGTTAAGAGATAGAACATTTGCAGCTAGAAATTTCCTTTATACTCAAGACGACCAATATTATGATAACTCAATTGCTAGTGGTATTGAAACCTTAGGACCTGGTCAAACTTTTGCTAACCAAAATATTTCAAAAGCAACTCACTTTATTAGTGAAACAACTCAAGGTACTGATGCTTATAATGCAACCTCAAAATTGAATGCAGCCTATGCCATGCTTGATTTTAAAACGTTTGAAAGATTAAGAGTGATTGGAGGATTAAGAGTGGAACAATTTAGCCAAAGATTAAATTGGGTTGATTTGTCAGGTAAGGATGCTAAGATAGATACAAGTTATGTTGACTTCCTACCTTCGGTTAATTTGATTTATGAGTTGACCGATAAAGTAAACTTAAGAGCAAGCGCTTCTAAAACCTTATCACGTCCTGAGTTTAGAGAGTTTGCGCCAATGGCATTTTATGAAATTAATTACAATGCCATTATCACTGGAAATCCTTTGTTGGTTAAAACACAAGTTTATAACTACGATTTTAAATTTGAATACTTCCCAACTGCTGGTCAATTATTTTCAGTAAATCCTTTTTATAAAGAGTTTGTTAATCCAGTTCAATCGGTTTCTCAAGGTGGTGGAACAGGTATTAATAACTTCTCATATATTAATGCTTCTCGTGCACAAGCATATGGTATTGAGTTTGAAGCTAGACTTAATATGGGTAGTGTATTTAAAAATTCTAAATCAGAATGGTTAAAAGGACTTACAGTTTTTGCTAATTATTCATTGATATATTCAAAAGTTACGCTAAGCGATTCAGGTAGCAATGCTGGAAATAGCGTTAACGATATGCCATTACAAGGTCAATCACCCTATGTGTTCAATGCAGGTGTTATGTATTCAAATGCTAAAAAGAAATTGGATGTAAGCGTGACTGTAAATCAAATTGGTCGCAGATTGGCTTTTGTTAATCAAGCAAGAGAATATATGATTTGGGAGAATCCTAGAACGGTTATTGATTTAAGTATATCTAAGACTTTCTACAAAAATTTAGTTGGTAAAATAACATTAGGTGATATTTTAGCGCAACCATTGGTTTACTACCAAGACTTGAACAAAAATGGCAAGTATGATGAGGGTTCAGATGTGAGTACATTCAAATATAGAAATGGAAACACAATCTCTTTCTCGCTTTCTTATACTTTTTAAAAATAGTATATAATAAGATTCAAAAGTCCTGCCTTGGCAGGACTTTTTTGTTTGAATACACTAATTATTCAATGCACCTTGCATAATCCATGCTTCAATTTGTTTAATGCTTGAGTCAGCAAGTTTTTTCTGCCCTTGAGGCATTTTCTTAGTATAAACTGCTTGATATAATGAGAAAACAGAAGTTGTATCTTTTGGAACTACTAATGGTTTAGGTTGGGCTAATAGATTTTCATATACATCCATTCCACTATGACAATTAGGGTCGGAGCAGTTTTGTATTAAAATAGGTCTAATATTTCTCGAAAAACTCACTGTATCAATTTTAACAGGAGATTGAGTATCAGGTTTAGTGTTTTCCTTGCTGCATGAAGAAAAAATTGTTAAGGCTAAAATGGTAATGATTGGAATTAATATTTTTGTTTTCATATTATTTTATTTATCTGTCTGTAGCATTTTTTTTGATAAATTGTAATTGCCAATTTCTTTGAAATACTGAGATAGGTTTTCATAAACTATTCTAGATTTAACAGTACTCTCATTAATTGACCTTACAGAAAAACATAAAGCAGCTTTGTTAAATCCAGATGTGAAACAGAAAATCGCTTTGTTTTGATCACTTATATTTTGAATTTGACGATTGAAAAATAGGCTACTTAAAAAAGATGAAAAATAATTT
>CAIVPY010000651.1 GCA_903907885.1 uncultured Bacteroidota bacterium | reverse complement strand
TTATCGTACTTATCCCTAAGATTATTTTTTAATTTTCAAACCATTAATGAAATTAACCAATGGCAACCAATATACTAAACATAACAAAAGAATATAATACACAAGCAAAATGCTTGTCGTTATTAATAAAATTGCGATGGGGCAAATCTGTAAAGTGTCCTTTTTGCGAAAAAAACAAAGTTAGAACTATCAAAACCCAACGTGGACGTTATATCTGTAAAAGTTGTAAAGAGCAATTTTCTGTATTTACTGACACCATTTTTGAGGGTACAAGGCTACCATTGCCCGAATGGTTTGCAGCAATAGCCCTTGTTTTAAATGCTAAGAGTGGCATAGCAGCCAAAGAAATACAACGAAATGTAGGATTAACTTATAAGACTGCCTATTACTTAGCCATGCGCATCAGAGTAGGTATGCTAATGAAAGATACCAAAATGAACGGCATTATTGAAATGGATGAAAGCTATTTTGGTGGCAGAGCAAGGCAACTAAAAAAAGTTGCTGACAACTATCCAAGCATATCAACCAATACATTGAAACGAGGAAGAGGTACAAACAAAGTATCAGTAACGGCAATGGTACAGCGCAAAGGCATAGTACATACTCAAGTAATGGAAAAACTAAGCAAGCGAAACTTGTTAGCTATGCTTAAACACTATGCGAAAAAAGATAATTCAATACTTGTAACAGATGGTTTTAAGTCATACAAAGAACTTGAAACATACATAGATAGACTTGAGATAAACCACTCAAAAGAGTATAGCAAAGGCATTGTACACGTTAATACTGTTGAGGGTTTTTGGAGTTGGGTAAAAAATGGAATAAAAGGCAGTTACAAAGCCATTAGCAAAAAGTATTTACCATTTTATCTTGTTGAATATGAGTGGAAATATAACCACAAAACATATAGAGGTAATGAGTTTGAAACCTTTTTAAAAAATGCTTTAACACACCCTAAAGAATTAGCCTATTGGAAATCAGCATCTGCCCAAAAAGTAAAGGAGGTGGCGTATGGTAAGTAATATGTTTTCAGAAATAGTACATTTGTTTACTAATCAAACCTACAATGAACAAACTACTAAAAATGAAAGAAAGTCCATATTTAGGACTATTTGCCAACTTAATTACAGCAATAGAATTATTTCAAAAATTTAACGAACATAATAAAATGGAAATCAATATATATGACATTTCAAGATGGATTGTAACAGCCCTTTTCTCATACATTCTATATAGTCTTATTAAACAACGAAATCTTTTAAATTTAAAAGTAGAACAACAAACCAAAGAATTTAATCATCATAAAATGGTTACAGATGCTATTTTTTATAAATTTCAACTATTACTAAGTGATTTAGATAGAAAAGAACATTATGATAATGGTTCTGCTACTAAAAATTCAGTACAACATTTTGCGTCTAAATATGACCTAACCGAAACTCAGCGAACAAAATTGGGAGATGAAATTAACGCATATATGAATAATAAATGAAAATAATCTTAGGGATAAGTACAAAATTTATTATAAGAATTTGTACCAGAAGCAGCTGTTACCGTTATATTGGTAGACGCAGCATTATAGGTTGAATTATTTACGGTGATTCCAATAGAACCATGTCCTCCAACAGTTAACCATGCTGCAAAATTTGCCC
>CAIVPY010000650.1 GCA_903907885.1 uncultured Bacteroidota bacterium | reverse complement strand
GATCTTCACATCATTACTGAGTTAAAATAAAATTGAAAATATAAGATGAAAAAGTTTTCTCAACGTCACCTCTTAGGAATAAAAGAAATAACAACAGATGATATTGAATTGGTATTTGAAACAGCCGATAATTTTAAAGCCATTATCAACCGCCCGATTAAAAAAGTTCCTTCGCTCAGAGATATAACCGTAGCCAACATATTTTTCGAAAACTCAACCCGCACCCGCATTTCGTTTGAATTGGCCCAAAAGAGATTAAGCGCTGATATTGTTAACTTCTCAGCTTCTTCATCCTCTGTTTCAAAAGGCGAAACCCTTATTGATACAGTTAATAATATCCTTGCCATGAAAGTGGACATGGTGGTGATGCGTCACCCCGCCCCGGGTGCTTGTGTGTTTTTATCACAGCATATTGGAGCAAACATTATCAATGCAGGAGATGGAACGCATGAACACCCTACCCAAGCGTTGCTTGATGCTTTCTCTATCAGAGAAAAGCTTGGTAGTGTAAGAGGTAAAAAGGTTGCCATTGTAGGTGATATTACCCATTCTCGTGTGGCCTTATCTAATATTTATGCCTTAAAGAAATTAGGCGCAGAGGTGATGGTTTGCGGACCAACCACATTGATGCCTAAATACATAAGTAGCTTGGGTGTAAAAGTGGAACACGACCTTATGAAAGCCCTTAATTGGTGCGATGTGGCGAATATGTTACGTATTCAATTAGAAAGACAAGACATTAAATACTTCCCAAGCCTGAGAGAATACAGTATGTTGTATGGCCTCAACAAAGAGCGCTTAGATAAACTTGACAAAGAAATTGTCATCATGCATCCTGGCCCGATTAACCGTGGTGTTGAGATAACAAGCGATGTGGCAGATAGTAAACATAGCATCATACTAAACCAAGTAGAAAATGGTGTAGCTGTTCGCATGGCGGTTATGTTTTTACTAGCAGGACAAGGCTAATTTTAGCATAAATTCTTATGGAAAGAAAATTCAATTCTATATACCTTATCGGGATTGGAATCACACTTTTCTTTGCGGTTTTTATGTTTACAGGTTTACTAAGTTTGCTGTTGCATATACCCATTTCTAAATATACAGCACCTTCTTCCCTCCTACTGTTTTTCATTTCAAATGCTTTCTTCTTAAAATGGTATTCGAACACCAAAATCACTACTAGTATTATCATTTCAAGCATTGCGACAGTCATTATTTGTCTTTGTTTTTTATGGGCAAGGCAATTCCATGAAAACTTTTTTGATGCCGTTTGGTATCACCATGATGCAGTGTATCAATTAGCCAAAGGTTGGAATCCTTATGAAAGAAACTTGCAAGCAAACGAAACCAGTTATTGTGAGTTTTACCTGAATTATTTCCCAAAAGGTTATTGGATTTTTGGGGCAATCATCTATTCATTTACCCATACCATAGAAGCAGCCAAAGGAATGGATTTGGCCTTAATGATTTCATGTGCGATGATTCTTTGTGGAGGATTATTAAAACAAAATTTTGGATGGTCTCATGCTAAATCGGTATTTGTTGGTTTGCTAATAAGCCTAAATCCCATTGCCATCATCAATGCTTTTTCCTTTTATGTTGATGGACCAATTGCATCCATGCTTTCATTGGGTATTTTCTTTTCTATATCACAGTTGTATGGCAAAGACAATAAGGCTTGGTTTGTGGCCTTTATTTGCTTTGGTGTGCTCTTTCATTTAAAATTTACGGGAACTGCCTTTAGCATTTTATTTATGGCCGCCTTCTTTGTGCTTTTAATAGTAAAAGAGAATTTGTTGTGGAAGAAATGGCTGATTAGGTTTTCTGTATTTTCAATTCTTGTAGTACTTGTTTTAGGCTTTCACCCCTTTATAAGCAATACCATCCACAAAGGACATCCCTTCTTTCCGGCTGTTGAAAATGATGAAATTACGGTGTTTAAGCAGAGTAGCTATCCTAATAATTTTATTGGCAAGGATCGTTTTACAAAATTCATTATGGCACTTTATGCTGAGCCAGGATGGCACGGCACTCCAGATAAAAGCAAGCCCAAAGAGCTATTTTCATTAGTTGGTTTGGAATTTTATGGAAAAGGCATTCCTGATTTAGGTGCTTTAGGACCTTTTTTCTCTGAGTTATTCAGTTTGGCATTAATTGCATTTATAGCATCTCTTTTATTCATAAAAAGCAAAAAGAAAAAACTACAATATTCACTTGCCTTTCTCTTCTTTCTATTTACCTTCTTTATCAATCAAGAGGCATGGATGTTTAGGTACATCCCGCATTTGTGGCTGTTAAGCATTCTTTTACTAATGCCAATATGGGATATAAAATATGGAAAATTTCTGAGCATAACCATTATGATAGGTCTGCTTTACAACTCGACTATCGTTGCACAAGAAGTATACAAAGAACAAATTGCACAAAGCAATCAACTTGATAAAACCTTTGATTTATTAAGGGGTAATGAAGATATCTATGCTATAGATTGTGGTTGGGGAAGGTCATTTTTGAATCGCATGGGTGAAAATGGTATTGACACTGGCAAATGGGTTTGGATTCATCCGCTTGATACACCTTATACAAACATTACAGGCTCATTGGATGGGAAATATAAGCTGCGGAAAGACCTACATTTGATAAAACAAATGGAATAACTATAAACAAAAAAAGCCGCATCAGAAGATGCAGCTTTAAATATATAGTGCCGTAAGAAATTAGTCTATGATAACAGTTTTCTCTTTGTTTGGCGATTTTACAATAACCAATTGAGTGTTTTTCTTAATGCGAATTTTACGCAAATCAGATGCTGTTTTATTTCTTCTGTCTTTTCTTTTTAATCTAGTAACTGCCATGATAATATATTTATAGGGCTGCAAATATAATTTTATTTAGTTCCCTGTCAATATGTAATATGAAAATAATTTAACTAAAATGTTAATATCCTAATATTTCCAACATACTCTCGGCACTTTGTTGCTCGGCAAACACATTATAAGTAAATTTACCATCCTCCCCTTTATCAATCACAATGTGTTTAGGTGCAGGTATTAAGCAGTGTTGTATACCTCCGTATCCGCCAAGTGATTCTTGATAAGCACCCGTGTGAAAAAAACCTAAGTGCAAGGTTTCTCCCTCTTTAATTTTAGGCATAAAAACCTGATTTGTATTTACATCCGAATTGTAAAAATCCTGACTATCACATGTTAGCCCGCCTAAATTAATGCGTTGAAATTCTTGGTCCCAATTGTTTACTGCAAGCAAAATAAACTTTTGTCCAATACCCCAAGTATCAGGTAATGTAGTTATAAACGAGCTATTTATCAGATACCAATTTTCCTTATCATTTTGCTCTTTCTGTCCAATCACAGTGTATAATACACCTCCGCTCTCTCCTACTGTAAACGAACCAAATTCTGTAAAAATATTAGGCTCAGGCACACTTCTGTTATCACAAATACTTTTGATATACAGGACTATCTGATCAATCATATAGGCATAATCATACTCTACACCTAAGGTTGTGTATATAGGCATACCCCCTCCAATATCAAGTGTATCTAAATCTGGACACACTTCTTTCAAATCGCAATACATGTTAACTAAGCGTGTCAATTCACTCCAATAGTAAGTAGTGTCTTTAATACCAGAGTTCACGAAAAAGTGAACCATTTTTAGGCTAAAATTGGGGTTGTCTTTTATTTTTTGCTGGTAAACGTCCACTACCTTCTTGTAGCTCATTCCCAATCTCGAGGTGTAAACTGAAAAATTTGGCTCTTCTTCAGTGGCTATTCTAATTCCTAACTTAGTAGGTTTTGTGGTATGTTTTTGAATCAAGTCAAACTCTTCAGGGTTGTCCAATACACAAATTAGGTTTTGGTAACCTTCACTTACAAGTTTAGAAATATTAAGTGCATATTGTTCGGTTTTATAGCCATTACAAATAATAAATTTATCTTTAGAAAACTTTCCCGATTCATTTAATTTGCTGAGAATTTCAAGGTCAAAAGCCGATGATGTTTCAATGTCAACATCATTTTTTAAAGCTTCATGAAGCACAAATGAAAAATGAGAACTTTTGGTACAATAACAATAAGAATACTTAGCATTATAGTTATGCTTCTTAATAGACGTGTTAAAAAGCTCAATCGACTTTTGAATTTGCGAACTAATTTTGGGCAAATAAGTAAACTTCAAAGGCGTACCATATTCATTGATAAGAGCCATTAAATCAATGTCATTAAAACTAAGTTGGTTATCGTTCACATCAAAGCCATGGCGTGGAAAAAAAAAGGTTTGATGAATTAAATCGGTATAGCGATTTTTAATATTTAATGTTGTCAATGGATGG
>CAIVPY010000649.1 GCA_903907885.1 uncultured Bacteroidota bacterium | reverse complement strand
GATGAAAACTTAGCCAGTAAGAATTTTGCAACAACATATTGAGTTAGCAGCGCCAAGAATTGGCTAGCTCGCATAACAAAAGTGGTCAAAGGTAAGGGTAATAGTTGGTTTATTATGAAAAAGAAATTTAATTGAAGGATTTTAGGTGGATGAATGATAGTTGTTAACTTCAGGCTATTAAAGGCTATCTTAATACTATTTACCTTTACTTAGATGTTTTGATTATCGATAGAAGCATAGAACATGATCGATAAAAATGACTCTAACCTAACTTGTTTGTTTTTATGTGCTGATTAATTGTACAAAACAATAATACGAAATTTACATATTTAAATCAACCTCATTTGGTTTGTTAATTATTGAAATATGCTAATATTGAACAAAAAAAATCATGCAATTATATACAATTAATACGGGGTATTTTAAATTGGACGGAGGCGCTATGTTTGGTGTGGTGCCTAAAAACATTTGGCACAAACTAAATCCTGCTGATGACAATAACATGATTCGCTTGGCAATGCGTTGCTTACTTATACAAGACGGCAAAAGGCTTATATTAATTGATAACGGTATTGGCGAAAAGCAAGACGAAAAGTTCTTTTCTTATTATTTTTTGCATGGAGATGATAGCCTCGAAAAATCCTTAATGCTTCATGGGTTTTCGTGTGATGATATTACTGATGTGGTGCTTTCTCATTTACACTTCGACCATTGTGGGGGTAGTATTAAATGGAATTCAGACAAAACAATGTTTCAAACTACTTTTAAAAATGCTTGCTACTGGGTTGATGAAACTCATTGGGCCGAAAGCCAAGCCCCTAATGCTAGAGAAAAGGCCAGCTTCTTGAGAGACAATATTCTACCCATTAATGAAAGTGGTCAGTTGAGGTTATTAAAACAGGGCGAATTGTTTCATTCGGAAATTGACATTTTATATTCAAATGGTCATACCCAAAGTATGATTCACCCTATAATACCATACAAAAATACCAAAGTTATTTACCTTGCCGATGTTATTCCTACCATGGCTCATATTCCTACACCCTATGTGATGGGTTACGATGTTCGTCCACTTGATACCATGGTCGAAAAACAAAGAATATTAAAGTTAGCTGTAGAGAGTAATTACGTATTGTTTTTTGAGCACGACCCATTTAACGAAGCCTGCACAGTACATCAAACTGAAAAAGGGATTAAGCAAAACGAATTAATAAAAATTGCTGAGATGTAATTCATAGGGTTATTAATTTCATACAGATTAAACTTTTTTATTTTATCTTGCTCATTGATAAAATAAAAAAGCGTATGTCCAAAATAAAACGTAGGCAATTTCTTCAAGAAGCTTGTGTGGCTTTGCTAGTAGATGGTACAAATCCAATACCTTCAAGTTATATAGATTATTCAAACAAAATCTTACCTACTCAACTAAACAAAACAACTAAAGGTCTTACTGCTTATTCTGGATCTTTTAACGAAACGGAGATTATACATCTTTGCAGGCGAACTTTGTTTGGTGTAAAAAAAACAGACATTGACTTTTTTAAAACCAAAAGCTTGAGTGATGCTGTGGATTTTATTTTAAATGTAAATCCAAATGAACCAACTTTTCCGCTAAATCATTATGGTACAAATACTAATTTGCCAGATTCGGAGATTCCTTATGGGCAAACATGGGTTAATGCATCACCTAATGGCAATTTAAATTCTGCCCGAATCCAATCATTCAAAGCTTGGTGGATTGGACTAATGCTAAACCAAGAATGTAACATAAGAGAGAAGATGACATTGTTTTGGCACAATCATTTTTCGACAGAATCCAATGTAGTTAAAGATGCCCGTTTTGTTTTTAAAACGAACAATTTACTAAGGGCCAACTGCTTAGGCAATTTCAAAACCTTAGTGGCTTCAATTTCAACTGACCCCGCCATGTTGGTTTATTTAAATGGGGAGCAAAACAACAAAACGTCTCCTGATGAAAACTTTGGTCGTGAGTTGCAAGAACTGTTTACGGTTGGTAAAGATTTGCCAAGTCATTATACCGAAGAAGATGTGAAAATGGCTGCAAAAGCTATGACAGGTTGGAGAAACAATGCAACAAACATTTCTTCTTACTTTGATTCAACTAAACACGATACAAGCAATAAGCAATTTTCTTCATTTTATAATAACACAGTTATAATTGGAAGAAGTGGATCAACAGCTGGAAGCCAAGAGCTGAACGACCTTGTAAATATGATTTTCGCTCAAGAGGAAGTCTCAAAATTCATTTGTAGAAAATTATATCGATACTTTGTTTATTATGTTATTGACGAAACCATTGAACTAAATGTTATACAGCCTTTGGCAAAAATTTTTAGAGACAATAACTACAATATTACACCAGTTCTTAGCACCTTATTCAAAAGCGAACATTTTTATGATGTGCTAAATATGGGTTGCATGATTAAACAGCCAATAGATTATTTGATAGGCATGAGTAGACAATTTAATTTGCAATTTCCGGATGGTACCAATCCCCTGCAAACTTATACCCATTTAGCCTATGTTCAGCAAGTAGGACTAGCTTTGGGGCAAGATATTGGTGATCCGCCCAATGTGGCTGGTTGGCCTGCTTTCTATCAAAGTCCACAGTTTTATGAGTTATGGATTAATTCAGATTCATTACCAAAACGAAACCAAATATGTGATTCGCTTATTTACAATGGTTTTAACAGACAAAACTTCAAACTCATCTTAGATTTAACGGCATTTGCACAGCAGTTAAATACCCCTGAAGATCCTAATGCACTTATCGTTCAAATCACCAAATTGCTATACGGCATTGATGTTTCTCAAACTATAAAAAATGAATTGAAAACTTCTTTTCTACTTTCAGGTCAATCAAGCGACCATTATTGGACAGATGCTTGGAATGCATATATCGCTGCTCCTACTGATACCACTAAAAAATCTATTGTAAACACTCGTTTACAAGCTTTAATAAAATATGTATGTGGTCAGGCAGAACACCAGCTTTGTTAATCAAATTAAATGTAACAGATAATGAAAAGAAGAGATTTTTTAGGTAAAAGTATATTGGCAGGTATTAGTCCTGTGTTTATTGATGGTTGGTCGGTAAAGGCAATGGCTGAAAACCCTTTGGTACAATTTTTAAATAAAGCTGGAAACGATGACCGTGTATTTGTGCTGATACAATTAAATGGTGGTAATGATGGTTTAAATACCGTTATCCCGATTGACCAATACAGTAATTTAAGCAATGCACGTTCAAATATCGTTATTCCCGAGAATAAGGTATTGACATTAAGTGGTAATAGCGCAACTGGTTTGCATCCCGCTATGAGCGAAATGAAAGGATTGTATGATAATGGGTTGTTGTCTATTGTTCAAAGTGTGGGTTATCCTAATCCGGATTTTTCTCATTTTAGGGCAACGGATATTTGGTTGACAGGTGCGGACTCAAATCAAACACTTGAAACAGGTTGGATGGGTCGGTATCTTGACACTAAATACCCAAAGTATCCAACAAACTACCCCAATACCAATTTCCCTGACCCTCCAGCTATTCAAATTGGAGCTTTAGTGTCACCTGCTTTGCAAGGCAATGCTGCCTCGTTAGGCATGTCAATTACCGATCCTACAAGTTTCTATCAGTTTGTAAGTGGTACAGTTGACAATGCCGCTAATACACCTGCTGGACATGAGTTGACATACCTACGTTTGGTAGCGCAACAAACACAAGCTTATTCAGGTTCAATTAAAACAGCAGCAACAAAAAATTCACCTGCAAACAAATCGTCTTTATATCCAACTGCCGGTCAAAATTCATTGGCAGATCAATTAAAAATTGTGGCACAATTGATAGCAGGTGGATTAAAAACAAGGGTATATGTTGTTAATCTTGGCGGCTTTGATACCCACTCTGTTCAGGTGTCAGCCACTGGTGGCACTGAAACTGGTGCACATGCAACCTTGTTACAAAAAATATCCCAAGCTGTAAATGCTTTTCAAGACGATCTTAAACAATTTGGTTTGCAAGATCGAGTGATGGGTATGACATTCTCGGAATTTGGTAGACGCATTAAATCAAATTCAAGTTTGGGTACCGACCATGGTGCAGCAGCTCCTTTGTTCATTTTTGGTAGTAAAGTAAATGGGGGCGTGTACGGCACGAATCCAATTATTCCATCAATAGTTTCGGTAAATGATAATGTACCAATGCAATTTGATTTTAGGCAAATTTATGCCACCATTCTCAAAAACTGGTTCGAGGTGAGTAATGAAGACATTAATAGTATTTTATTAAAGCAATACTCAACACTCAACTTTATTAACAGTTCTTCGAGCGGTTTAACAGAATCAAAAGAATCTAAGATTGACTTTATTGATAATTATCCTAACCCTGTTTCTTCAAATACTATCATAAGATTTGCCTGCAGTGAAGGTTTTGTCAGAATAAAATTATTTGATGGGATTGGTCGAGAGATATTGACGATTAGTGAAGGAAACTACCATCGAGGTACCCATGAAGTAGTTTTAGATGCAAGTTCATTGCATAATGGTAATTATTATTATTTAGTACAAAGTGAGGGTAAGCAAATGATGAAAACGATGATTGTAGCTAAATAATTCGAAGAAAAATTATCTAAGAAGTATTGCAAAAATGGGTTAGAAATCTTACGGGTTTTCAACCAAAATCAATTTATAATTAAAATTTTTACTTAATTATTTCTCATAAATTTAATAATTTATTAGGCTTTGATAGCCCAACGTAATTTGGCTGAGCGTGCTCTAGGGTTACTACCCACTTCGTTAGCAGAGGGTCTAATAGGGTCAGGAGAAATATCGCTATAAATACCTTGACGATAAAATGTTTGAAATGCTTTTTTTACTCTTCTGTCTTCACCCGAATGAAACGAAAGAATGGCAACTCTTCCTTCAGACGCTAGAGCATCAGGTAGTTTGCTCAAAAATTCGTCAAGTACTTCAAACTCATTATTCACTTCAATACGTAAAGCTTGAAAGCATCTTTGGCAAGATTTTTTGATTAGTTCTGTTTGGGTGCTTTTAGGTATAAAATCTAAGGCAGTTTTAATCACTTCTTTTAATTGTGAACTTGTT
>CAIVPY010000648.1 GCA_903907885.1 uncultured Bacteroidota bacterium | reverse complement strand
GGATGAGGTTGCTTTTGAAATATCAGATTTTAAACCGATAAGAATATCATCAAAATCTTTTTTTAGTAAATAAGGAACTGGGCCTTTAGGTTTTACAGGTGCTACAGTGGTGGGTGTAGGAGTTGCTCTGTTGATTTTTGGTTGCGCTTGACCTAATAAAAAGCATGCAATAAATAAAATTAATAATGTAAGATGTTTTTTCATATGCGAAAAATTTTAGTATTACTGCCCACAAGATTAGGAATAATTTTGCCAATTATCCTAAATAATAATTATCAGCATTTTATAGGCAGGAAAAAAATAAACTATTTTACATCCTTAGTGTTTAGGTTATTGAGCGAAACACAGATTACATTTCGTTACATGCCTTAATTAAATACCCCAATTTATAGGCATCAAACATAAACAGGAATGGGTATTTAGATTTCAAATTGAAGATAATTAAAGGCTCAGTCATGAAGAAAGCGAAAAGCAGGAAATTTGAAATATGATATTTTTTTATTTTACTATAAAATTTAACAATGGTGATATCATGCAATTGTTCACAGGAATTTGGATCATTCATAATGAGCGCCAAATTTTGCATAGCCATTTTTGTTTTGGACAAAAAAACATCAGTTTCTTCAATTCCCAAATGCTGTAATTCGTTGTCGATATGCTTTACAGAAACATTCTGTTTACTTAATTTAAGTGCATGTAAAGTGTCTTCATGACCATATTTTTTCAATCTTTCATCAAATGGATTGGAAAGAATTACTTCCTTTTTTATAAGAAGATTGCACGTTTTTAAACTAAGATAAGGTTTTAACTCTCTTTTGCCAGCTTTCACCATTTCTCTTTGATGACCATATTTCCATCTCAAAATTTTATCGGATTCAGGAGATACTAGGTTGTAAGACACTCCTCCATAAATGGCATCTGCATCGTTTATATGCTTTAGGTAATCACTAATATAAGTAGAAGAAATACACTGCATATCAGAATCTATAAATAATATGATTGGGTATGTAGCATCCATTGCAAGTTTGTTTCGTATGGCTGCCCTGCCCGAATTTTTTTCTTGTAGAAAATGTATTACATGAGGCAAATGCGCTATATATTGTTTGTTTAACTCATAATTTTCGATACTTGAGCCATCTTCATAGCATCTAATTTCCCAATCCACATTTTCGTTTTGAAGTTGTGTGCTTAATTGAATTACTAATTTCTCAACAGGGCAATTGTAAGTGGGCAACAGAACTGATAGCATTTGATTGAGTTATGTAGATGTGCAAAATAATACGATTTATGTAATAAAAAAAGGCTGCTCAATTGAGCAGCCTTTTTTTAAGTTATTAGAGTTTACTATTATGGTGTTGAAGAAAGAACACCATTTGAACTGTTAATGTCAATCACTGGATAATCAGCAAAATCAACTGCGCCATTTCCATCTAAGTCATTAGTATCGTACCCTATAACACCATTCGAACTAGCTATATCTAAATTAGGATAATCGCCAAAATC
>CAIVPY010000647.1 GCA_903907885.1 uncultured Bacteroidota bacterium | reverse complement strand
CTTGAGCTGTAAATTTTCTCATCGATTTCAACCAACGTCCAAAAAGTTTAGTGTATTGAAATTCCAATCTATTTGAAATTTCATATCGAACACCAGCGCCAGTTACCAATTCGCCTTTATTATCTTGAATACTATATCTTGTGCTCACGTGACCATAATCATAAATGTCTCTGCGAACATCTCCATTTTCAGGATATGGACAAGATCGCATAGTCACAATAGAGTTTGGATTTGACGATTGGTAAACTATTGATCTTGGACGATACAAATTTTTTTGTAAAGCAACACGTATACTTAGGTCGTCTTCAGTCATGTCCAAGAGCGTTCCTTCGTCTAAACTTCCTTTAAAAACTTTAAAATTGGACGCTTCATTTTTTGTCCACCATGAATCTGCCTTAGTCTCGTCATTTACAACTTCAATAGTATTATATTGACCATATTTTTGGTTAGTGGTATAGCCATTGGTAATGTTTTCTACCAAATGTTCGCAGTTTTCCAAAAGTTTTTCCAATACATCCCCAATATTGGTTTCTTCACCAGAAAAAAAAGTATATCTTGAATTTTCTTTCATTTCTATATTTAAAAAAAATTCGTTTAAATACAGTCAAATAAATATAAATTTAAATAGTGTTTTAACACTATATGTAATTAAATAATAAAAAAACGTATTTATATTGTGTAAATATTTATTCCGATAAAAATGTTGTAAAAGCAGTGAGAGAGTTTATATTTTTTCTTAATTCAATTACATCTTCTGGGCAATGTGCAATATTACGGACCCATGGGAATTCAGAAAACTTGCGAGACTGTAAAACAATATTACGTGTTGTACATATGGCTTCAGTAATATCGGCTGTATAATAACAAAAAATAATACAACCACATCTCCCAGATTTTAGATAAGAAATCCAATCAGTGCCATAGGACGAAGATGACAATTTTCATATAGGTCGCTAATTAAATAACTATTCATACATGCTGGAGATAGTTTAAATTTTATAAAAAAATTATTAGAGACATTTTCTGAAATGATTTTCAATATTGATTCTAATCCTCTACTATCTTCAATACCATTTGGTTTTAATACTACTGGCACCATGTTATAATCTGTATTTATTTTTTTGAAAAAACGGATAAGAGGAAATCTTTCCATATTAAAACCATCAGGAAATTTTTTTATACCATGGCCAGTTGGAGTATAATAAAATGGAGAACTATCGATTTCACAAGAAACTTTCATTACCTGTAAATAATTTCTTGTTGTAAATATATTTGAAAACTCGAAAAAACTCGAATGAAAGCGTTTCCCATGCTCCAAATCAAAATCCCCCAAAAAATGAAAAATTCTATCATTATAATAATTACGTAAAATTATTTGTAGTTTTTTTATGTTTTCCAATAGACTTTCTATAGAATCACCATCTGGGAAAAACACACCTATAGTTTCTAAACTTTGCATAAAAGAAATGTACGAAGCATTATTATTAATTTGATTATTTAAAACAGTCTCAACATTTCTTAGTAACGCACGCACATCAGTTGAACACATGACAAAATTTTTTAAACACGAATCTAAAAAAATTCGTTCTTCTAATGTAAAATTTAAAAACCAAGAATATTCTATAGGGAACATGTTAAAGCATGCGCAAAAATAAGTTAGACAATCTTCTGTTTGTTTTCTAATATAGTATACAGAATTTTTAAAATTAATTAATCTAAAAGAAAACAATCTGAGATTTGGACTCTTGTCTAACATTATAGTGATTGGCGTTCGCTCGGGAATCGGAATTAAACCCGCTTGCAGATATATATCACGACCAAGTGGAGTTATAGTGAGTGTATTACCAAGTCTAAATTTAAACTCGAAAGTTTTCCAAACAAATTCCAAGTCACAATTAATTATGCCAGGCAAATAAAAAATAGTTGCACAAGTAATACATATAGGGTTATTTAACATTAGCACACCCATAGAAGTTATCCAAAAAAATTTATAAACTCTCTCTAGTAAATGATCGTTCAAGTTTGAAGTATAAATAGCTTGACAAAGTCGTATTCTTTTTACCATTCGAGTTTCATTAGTTGACACATCTGTTTCGTAACATTGTGGCGCTGTAAATTGTCATGTGTATTAAACATTTAATTAATTTTTTTTTAATATAATCAATTAAAACAACAAATGTCATTGTAAAAGCGATAACAATATATATTATTGTTATCTTTGACAATACAAATAGACATGTGTACGTGTCATACATACCTTTTACTGTTAGATCCAAATCAATTTCTGGTATTATCACTTGTTGTATGGTTTCGGCTGGAGAACTAGTTTTAGGCCTAGAAAAAAGTTCTGTATCCACGTCCAAACTAGTGTCACTAATTTGAGAAATTTCGTCTTCTTGAGTT
>CAIVPY010000646.1 GCA_903907885.1 uncultured Bacteroidota bacterium | reverse complement strand
TTTTAAGAAATTATTACCGAATGCGAAGCTCGATTTTCGCAGTTTATGAAATCGTCATTGCGAACAAAGTGAAGCAATCTCTTAAAAGAGATTGCCACACTGCACTGCGTTTCGTTCGCAATGACGCGCGTTTAAGAGGTACCAAAAACATTTTCAAGCAGATTTTATGAATGTCGAATGAAATGCAAACCGATCGCGAAGCGATTTTCGCAATTCATGAAATCGTCATTGCGAACAGAGTGAAGCAATCTCTTAAAACAGATTGCCACACTGCACTGCGTTTCGTTCGCAATGACGCGCGTTTAAGAGGTACCAAAAACATTTTAAGACAGATTTTATGAATGTCTCTAACATTTGCTGCTCAATTCTTTTAAGAAATTATTTCCGAACGCGAAGCCAAGATAATAGCCAAAACAGGAGGCGTGCATTGGATTGAAAAAAATGCGAGCCAAGCATCAGGCCAGTGCGCAGAAGCATATTTTTTTCTAGCTTTTTTGTAACTTTTTTAGCAATGGAAAAAGTTAGAGAAAGAAAATGTGTATGACTAAATCTTATCAAAATTTTGGTCAATAGTAACATCCCCCTAAGCCCCTTCAAAAGTTGGAATGCATACGTTTTCAAATTAGAAAATTACTCCATATACAATTAACCTGATCCAATTATGGATAAGTGCAGCAAGAATAATTCCATCAAACTATCTATCATTTGTACATATTCCAATCCAAACATATATTCGCACGTATGAAAAAAACCATTTGCACGTTTGCGGCACTGCTTGTAGCCATTCTGTTCTTAAACAACAAAACAGATGAAGGAATGTTTCCTTTATCCGAACTAAAGAATGTTGATTTACAAAAAGTAGGTTTAAAAATGCAACCTATTGATTTGTATAATCCAAATGGTATTAGTTTAATTGACGCCATTGTTAGAGTGGGCGGATGCACAGGTTCGTTTATTTCAGAAGATGGATTGATTATTACCAATCACCATTGTGCTTTTAGCTTTGTAGCGGCAATAAGCGACACCACTCACGATTATATTAATAACGGATATTTGGCTAAAAACAGAAATGAAGAAGCGCAAGCCAAAGGCTTAGTGTGCAAAATAACTGCTTGCTACGAAGATGTTTCGAGCAAGGTGTTGCAAGGCACTCAAAGCAATTATGACCCTCTGCAAAGACTTGGCATCATAGCTAGTAATATCAGAAAAATTACGGATGAAGAAAACAATTTAAATAAAGATTTGCAATGCGAGGTTTCCGAAATGTTTACAGGAAGAACCTACGTATTGTTTCGTTACAAATTGTTGAAAGATGTTAGACTAGTGTATGTGCCTGCTAGAAGCATAGGCGAGTATGGTGGCGAAAAAGACAATTGGGTTTGGCCTCGACATTCGGGTGATTTTGCTATTCTTAGAGCATATGTTTCGCCCGAAGGGAAAGCTTCTGAATTTGCCATAAACAATGTGCCTTACAAACCAATAAAACATTTAAAAGTGAATCCAAAAGGGGTAAAAGAAAACGATTTTGTTTTTGTTCTTGGTTATCCCGGCCGAACTTTCAGACATCAACCTGCTGCTTTTTACAAATACCACGAACAATATATGCTTAAATACATAAGCGAATTATACGATTGGCAAATAGAAAAGATGGAAGAGATGAGCAAAGGAGACCGAACCCTGCAAATAAAATATTCTTCTAAAATAAAATCATTGGCAAATGTTACTAAGAATTATAAAGGCAAATTGCAAGGTTTCAGACGCAGTAAACTCACAAAACAAAAAGTTGAAGATGAAAACAATTTGCAGACCTTTATAAACAGTGAAGACAATCTTAAAAAGCAATATGGAGGTGTAATTCATCGCATTAATGTGGTGTATGATGACATTATAAACTATGCTCCTCGCAACCTATGGTATGATCAAATATACTCAATTGCCCCTGTTTTAAACATTGCAGCCACTATTGACAACTATCGAAAAGTATATTATTCGTTAAAAACCGATACTGAAAGATCTAACTTTAAAGACAAACAATGGCAACGCATTAAAAATGCTGTGTATGCCCAAACAGCTAAGTTTGATGAAACTTTTGAAAAGTCAGCTATTGAAAAAATGATGGAGGATGCTTCAACCTTCAATACCGAAAATGAAATTAAAGCGGTTTCAAATTTCAGAAGAAAAGTAAAAGACAACGCCTCGTTAAAAGCCAAAATAATGAAGATGTATGCCAAAACTAAATTGAAAGACGCTAACTATATTACCAAGCTAGTGAACGAGGATTTGGAAAAACTATTTAAAGTGAATGACGACTTGATGAAGTTTGCCACAGAATTAAACACCGAACTTAATTTTCATGACGAAGAAGATAAAAAACGTGAAGGGGAATTAAACCAATTGATGGCAAAATATGTAGATGCAAAATCATTGTTTAAACAAAAGCAATTTATACCTGATGCCAATGCAACCTTGCGTTTTACCTATGGTACTGTTAAAGGATATTATCCAAACGATACAGACTATAATCAACCGTTTACTACCCTAAAAGGTGTGATAGAAAAAGAAGACGGCATTGATTATGAATTATTGCAAATCGTTAAAGATTTATATGCTAGTAGAGATTATGGTAGCTTAATGCACCCTGACTTGGGCGACTTACCTATTAACTTTTTATACAACCTCGACACTACAGGTGGTAACAGTGGTAGCCCTGTGATGAATGCTTATGGTGAACTAATAGGTGTAAATTTCGACCGTGCTTATACTGCTACCATAAACGATTATGCTTGGAACGAAAGTTACAGCCGTTCGGTAGGATGCGACATACGTTATATACTTTGGGTGATTCAAAAGGTGGCTAAAGCCGACTATTTGATTGAAGAAATGGGAGTGAAATTATAAACCTAAGACACTAAACGGCATTTCGACTTAACTCAATGGCCGTTTCTGTTATCTTGCCTAGACACATTTGAAAATGTGAGAATGTGAGTATTTGAAAATGAGTTTTTAATCTGTTAATTTATTCAAATCCCTAATTTTTGTATATTTGGCAAAAGCTTCAAATGCTATAATAACACTGATAACAAAGCCATAATAACCATCCAAAAATCCCAAACGTAAAAAATACGCTTGAAAAAACTTCCAAAAAGGACCCAATATTATTTTTAACAACCCTACCCGTTTTCCTTTTTCAAATGCTACTTGTGCCCCAATATCTGTGTATTGATTAAGCTTGTTCAAATGCTGCGAGATGGAATAAAAACTATAATGCAATAAGTTGCCCTTTAAGGTTTGTAAAATCGCATTTTCGGTTAAAGCTATACTTTCGTGGACATTCGTGCCTTGCCAAATAGCCTTTTGACGTTTAAATAAACGAATTTTTCTATCAGGATACCAACCCGTATAATGAATCCATTTGCCACAATAATTGGTCAAACGATTCATTTGATAAGCATCAGCTGTCCAATTTTGCTTCACCTGAAGAATACTTCTTTTCAATTCGACTGAAACTTCTTCATCGGCATCTAAAGACAAAATACAATCGAAGTGTGCTTGCGTTAGTGCAAATGTTTTTTGTTTTTGATAGCCTTCAAAAACATTTTGAATAAATACCGCACCATTTTCACGGCAAATTTTTTCTGTATCATCTTTCGAAAAAGAGTCTATTACAACTATTTCATCAGCTATTTCTTTAACAGAATCTAAACATCGTCTTATGTTTTTTTCTTCGTTGTAGGTGATAATAACTACGCTTAACTTTTCCATTAAGATATTGATATAAATGAGGCCCTTAATTTAGCCACGAAATAGGCTACATTTTTATTCATTTTTAGTTTTGATTCGGGTTTAAATTCGCTTCCTAATTGCAACACATTTTTATAAAAATAAGATGCAGGTATTCCCCATTTTTGAGCAAATTGTTTTCGACCATTATTTTTCACAACCCTACCCGTTGACCGTGATTGGAAATGATAAACCAAACTTGCACCTATGCCTTGAAAATGCCTAATTCCATGTTCCCAGAGTTTCATTGCAAAATCAGGGTCTGAATACATTCCTGGACTAAATTCTTCACTATATCCACCCACTTTATCCCAAACACTTTTATGAACCACAGATGGTGGCCAACAAGACCCAAACCAATCATTCTTCTTTACAATTAACGCAAATTCATCTAAAGCTAATCTATCAAACTCTTCAGGTATTCTACCGAAATTATGAGGGGCAATGGCACATTTATTATTAGATGCTAGTGGCTCTATCATGGTACCTGAAATATAAAAATTAGTATTGGGCAATGACATGATACAATCATATAAATGTTTGTCCCAGTTTTTGCATACATACATATCATCATTTAAAAAAACAACATAATTTGTATTAGATAATGAAGCCATTGCATTAACCGAATAACATACCCCAGCATTGGTATCAGAGTGGGTATAATCTATTTTTTGTTCTTTTATCCATGCTAAGCTACCATCTACACCTTCATTAATATGTACTATAATTTGATGCTTATAAAATGAATTATCATAAATAGATTGAATACAACATTTCAACATTTCCAAATTATTCCAACTTGGAATAATGATTGAAAATAAAGCCTCGCTATCTGAATTAGCTAAAGGGAAATAGTTAATATTAGGTTTGACAAAAGACATTGAAGCAAAGAAAGCTATTTAGAATGTATGCACAAATTGTTTTGATGTTGTTTTGCCACTGAAGTCAAATAATCGTAATAAGTAGATTCCTGACGAGAGATTTTCAATGTTAATTTCTGAACTTAAATATCCCTCTTGTACCAATACCCCTTGAAAATTAAATATGGTGTAATTATCAAATGACAAAAAATCAGGTTCTATGTAAATTTTTTCACGACATGGGTTTGGGTATATATTTATGTTTGAAAACTCCAACTCTTTTATATTAGCACTCCCTTGTGAAGAATTAAGCAAATAAGAAAGCTTTATAAGCCTACCATTGGTGATTGCTTGAGCTATGTAATAGCCTTTCTTATAAACCCACCAAGTATAAGTTGTATCTGTATTATACAGATTAGTTGCATAAGGGATTGGAATATTAAGAGGCTCATAAATCCCCGTTGTTTTATTCCTCCCATAAAACAAATAAATGGGTTGCTGAGTGCTTCTTACTCTTAGGGTTTGCTCATACCTACCTTTTGGTGTTATAACCAAACCACTCGCATCCACAAGGGTATGAAACAGCACCTTCACATCCGTTTTTAAGCTATCATATAAAGGATTGTCTAATCCCAAATCTGTTACACTTTGAACTGTTGTTGCACTCAAAGAATCTTTCACTTCCGATAAATAGCTTAAAGGTAAGGGGTATTGGGTGATAAGGTTTTTTAAAGTTGAATTGGTATCTGTAAAATTCCCCAAATTCAAGAAAGCCTTCACCCCATCTGCATCTACTTTTAAATAATTGATAGCTGTATTAGAAACTTGCACCAAATTACAACCTAAAGGTTTATTGGGGTAATTAATAGTATCTTCAAATGAAATGGAATCTGTTAGATGATTCTTTAGTCCTGTAGAAAAATTCCAAGTATTGCTAGGTCCAATGAATCTTACTTTAATTTTTGAGGAAGGATTTGTATCTGTTTGATAAGTGTACAATTGATTGGCATAAGCAAAATCAGCTCGGGTAAAAACCTGAGCTGATAATTGCATATTAAGTAGTAAGAGAAGTATTATTAAAAATCGGGTACTTTTCATTTGCCTGCAAGATAAGTATTTTGCAAACACCTTCGCAAATCCTAGAAAGGTATGACGGTAATCCCTACACTAGCTGTTCTTGTATCGGGCATTGAAGCACTATTAAATACGGGGGTTATTCCATAATTAGCAAATAACCTCAACCAGCCATAACCCACCCTTACAGTGGCAGATGCTCTTAATGGATTGATATTATTATCATAATCAAACTCTCTTCTATCGCTATATCCGTTAGCAGTTGTTTCTGTTTTAACAGTTGCCCAAGGAGTGTAATTAAGAATAACACCTGCTGCTATATGAAATCTCTTTCCGGATTTACTAGGATTTGAATTGATTTTCACCAAAATAGGTAAGGTAAAACTTGTAAGATTTAATCTGTTATAGGTCAAACTATAGGCACTCGTATCAAATGCCACACCATTTATAATTTTGGCTGACAACACTTTGTTGCCATCAAATTTTAGTGATTGCCATTCGATTCCCAATCCGCTTGCAATTGACAAACGGCCTTCAACTATTTTCCATTCTGGCTCAAAAAGATTCAAGCCAATGTGATAAGAACTTCCAAAACGTGTATTCAAATAGTCATTTGGTTTTTCGAATGAATACTTACCAGAAGGTGTAATTAGATTATCAAAGCCAATTTCCAGACCACTCCACACATTTTTCATTTCCTTGTGTTTTTTACTATTGTGTGAGGTTTTTCCTTCTTTCTCGTCTTTTTCCTTATTACCTTTTTCTGTAATAATAATTTTTCTATTTCCCATATTAAAGGCAACGGTATCGCCCTCCACTCCTACTTTCATTTCAGTTCTTTCATCATTATAAGTTTCGTTTTCATCCATGGCTTTAACCGATGCCATACCTGTAACAGAAATAACTTTAGAAACAGGTTTACCTTTATATTTACCATCCGAACTTCCACTCGCATCTAAGATTAATTTCTTGTTGGCGGTGATATTAAAATCAGACAAACCACTTGCATCCACCATGGCTTCGTTGCATATAAATTCAAAGGCATTCAAATCCGCATTACCCGAAATATCTACTACCAATTTATCACCCGTACCTTTAATAGTTTGCTTAGATAAACCAGTGGCTTCGCATTTCAACAAAGGGCTATTCAAAGTAATTTCTACTTCAGAACTACCACTTGTTTCAATGCTAAATCTTTCACTTGCTTTAATCTCATTTTTTGAAGTAACACTCGACAAACCCGAGGTTTCAATAGCTTGAAGGTTTTTTACAAAAACAAATATACTCTCATCTGCATATGACCCTTTAATTATCAATTTATTTCCATCCAATTTATAGTTCATTGGCATATTAGGATTTTTAGATTCAATTTTATTTGATTCAGATTGAATTATGATTACATCAACGTTTCCACTTACCTCTAATTTCGAGAAATAATCTAAGTTCTCAGAATTTTGAGCATTTACATTTAATCCCATTAAAATCAATGCAAACAGCATCCAATTAAATTTCAATTTATTTATTTTCATATTTGTTTAATTATTATATCTGTTATACGTAATTGCTTTTCAATAGTTACAAAAAACTATCTACTATTTGCAAAAAGTGTATTGGCTGCGACAGAGTAGCCTGTAATCTTCCCCTCATTATCGTATTTTCTCACCAATTTCACATCTGACCCTGTGGCTTTATTAAATAAACCCAATAAGGCAAAGCCAATATTGCTTTTATTTTTATCATCAACAGAAGCGGGTTTATTTTGGTCCACAACCGCATTCTTTGCTGTTGCATTAATCATTTTTTGTAAATATTGTTGTGGAGTCAAGTAATTGTTTTGTGCCACCACATTGCTCTCATTCGATTTTGCAATAACAACATATTGAATGGTTTTTATTTTATTGTTATTTAATGGTGCGAGTTTAACATCCAAAGAATTCATTTCCTTTTTATCGATAATGGTCACTACTAAATTAAGGGTTACTATTGAAGGAACTTTGGGAATTGGGGAAATCGCTTTTGATTTTTGGCTAATAGTTTTTACCAAAGACTTAATAGTTTCAACCTGTTTACTTGACTTATATACTTTGTCCATTGGTTTCTCTTGATTACTATTTTTATTGATGATATTGTTAAGTGAAGCAGTATTGTCATTTCCATATTTATTTGACCTAAAAAACCACAAAGATAGAATCACCAAAAAAGCCGCAGCTATGGAAGAAACCATTCGAAAATTAGTAAACAATACAAGTCCTTGCGCTTGCTTTCTCAAAGATGATTTATGAGAAAACACTATGGCTTCATCTGCTATAAGCTTTGTTTTTTGAAACTGCTCGTAGCTATGTTGGAGTTCAGGATAAATATGAATTTCAGCATTTAGCTTGAATAGTTCATCTTTCGAGAGATCACCTTCCAATTTGGCCACTAACAACTCATCATATTGCAAAACTTGAATATGTTCTTGTTTCTTTAATTCTTGCTTTAGCTCAAATGGAATGGAATGCACTTCATCATCAAAAACTGAATTTTGAAGCAAATCAAACTCAGCTTGAAGGTCAGGATTTTTAGCTAAAAATAACATCAATTCACCTTGCTGCTCAGCACTTAATTTAGCATCAAGGTAATCTATCATGTATAACTCGTAATTGTTTCTATTTATCTCCATCTTTACACCACATTATCAATACTAACAATATACTCTTTCATGGCAATTCGTGCACGATAAATATATACTTTCACTTGCGATTCGTTTAAACCTGTTATCTCACCTATTTCATCATAGCTATAACCTTCATAATCTCGCAGCATGATAACAGAGCGTTGAATGTCGTTCAATCGAGCTAAGGCTTTATCAATAACCTTTTTAATGTCATGAAATGGTTTTGAAGGGGTGTGACTTACAAATTCAGCTACTTCAATATCACTGCTTACTTTTTCTTTGCGAATGGCATCAATCATGGTATGGTAAGCGGCTGTAAACAAATATGATTTTGCTGTTGAAGAATCTATTGAACCCACCTTCATCCAGAGTTTTTCGAATGTATCTTGTACAATATCTTTGGCGCGCTCATCATCCCTGATGTTTTTCAGAATAAACCGATAAACACCGTCCGAATGCAAATCCACGCAACTATTGTATTCTTTAACTGTCATTATTTGTTAACTGATAGCTTTTACGAAATAAAGAAACTAAAGTTACATTCCTATCTTAAAATTTAGAAAAATTGCTGATTCACAGAATATTATTTATTATATTATTTAATTGGTTTTCAATTTCGGTATAATCAAAATGTAAATAAATATACTTTTAAGAAAAATTTAACTGATTATGCTTTATGTTTGAAAAGAAATTTTTGCTAAATAAAAATTTTGGTACAACCTTTGTCTAACGATTTACATCAACTAAATAACAAAAACATAAAAAAATGAAAAAGTTAATCTTAACCGCGTTTATTGCATGTGCGGGCTTTATAGCCAATGCACAAACTCCTACACAACCAGCTGTTGAAAATCCTAATCAAGCTGACATTAAATTTGAAAAAGAAACTCACGATTTTGGAGTTATTCCTCAAGGAACACCTGTAACTTACCAATTTTCGGTTAAGAACACTGGTAAAGAACCATTAATCATAACAAGTGCTTCGGCAAGTTGTGGTTGCACCACTCCTGATTGGAGTAGAGAACCAATTAAACCAGGTAAAGAAGGTTTTGTTAAAGCTACTTATAATGCTGCAAGCCCTGGAGATTTCACAAAAAGTGTTACAGTTATGAGTAATGCAAAAAAATCAACAGTAATTCTTTATTTAAAAGGAACTGTTAAACCTAACGATGCTCCTGCTAAACCTGCAGATGATGGACATGGTCATTAATTAACAATATTAAATATTGAAACCTGCATAATTTTTTTATGCAGGTTTTTTGTTTTTAAACAATAACACTAAAATTATGAAAAACATACTCATCATTTTATTTGTCATTTTGTTTGCATCTAAAACAAATGCACAAACAGAATCAAAAGATAAACCAGTTATAGAATTTGAAAATACCACCCATGACTTTGGAAAAGTGTGGAGCGGTTCACAAGTTGCCTATGAGTTTGTGTTTGTCAACAAGGGAATAGTACCTTTGATATTAACTAGTGTAAAACCAAGTTGCGGATGCACCACACCAGAATGGCCTCGCGAACCAATTATGCCTGGTCAAAAATCAAAAATTAAAGCCATGTACAATTCTGGCTCCTATCAAGGACCATTTGCCAAAAGCATTACCATTAATTCAAATGCTGGCTCTGATTTACAACTAATAATAAAAGGTGAAGTGCTTGACAAACCTAAAGAACCCAAATCTCCAGTAAAACTTCAAAATGATGGAAATGGAGAAGGATTTTAGAACTATCTCAAATGGCACAAATTATATATACCGTTAGAGTGAAATGCTAACATCAAAACCTAACAATCTGAGTTATTGATAAAATTCTTTTCTAATGCCTACCAAAGGTATAATCACAACCATGGGCAAATACTATAACAAAAACAGGTCAACTATTTTGCTTTTTGTATTTCATTATTATTGATTTCCTTTTCATCAATAATCACATACACATCTTCATCATCACGTTTCATTAAGTATTTTTCGCGTGCAAATTTTTCCAGATTTTTGTTGTTTGAAAAGAGTTCGTTTGATTCTTTGCTAGCCTTGGCTATTTGCTCTTTTAAGAAAATATTTTCTTTCGTAGCCTTGTTTAGCTGCTCGCGGTATTTAAGCTGATTGAAGATGCTGTTTCTATCATTAAAAATCAATAACAATACTAATAGAAGCATGGCAATTATGTATTTGTTTAGTATGATTTTTTTATAATGCATAATTGATTTAGTTGTCAGTTATTAGTTGTCTGTGAATTAAATCCTATTAACTGACAACTAATAACCATCAACTATTTATTATTTAATAAATTTAAAGTCTGCTCCAGGGAAATATGCATTTTTACCCAACTCTTCTTCAATACGGAGTAATTGGTTGTATTTAGCTATCCTATCCGTTCTGCTAGCAGAACCTGTTTTGATTTGACCACTGTTTAATGCTACAGCTAAATCAGCAATGGTAGTATCCTCGGTTTCGCCACTTCTATGACTCATGATATTGGTGTATGAATTACGAGTAGCAAGATTTACTGCATCTATGGTTTCCGTTA
>CAIVPY010000645.1 GCA_903907885.1 uncultured Bacteroidota bacterium | reverse complement strand
GTATAGTCTTATGATTTTTTACCTGTACAAATATGTATATAAATAGTATTGTATTTTAAGTTAATCTTGCTAAAGTTTTATTAGAAAGATGAAACTTAAAAACACTAAATCATCAAAACTTGCAAGCTTCTGGAAGTTAATAGGACCTGGATTGGTAACGGGAGCTAGTGATGATGACCCATCAGGTATTGCAACATACTCGCAAGCTGGAGCTGCATTTGGACTTGCCACTTTATGGACAGCCATTGTTGCTTTTCCTCTCATGGCATCTATCCAACAAATGTGTGCTCGAATTGGTTTGGTAACCTCTCAAGGTTTAACAGGCACACTTAAAAAACATTACCCTAAACCGGTACTTTACATCATGTTGTTATTTAGTTTTCCTGCTATTGTGTTGAATATTGGAGCAGATATTGCTGGAATGGGAGCCGTTGGCAACTTGCTTTTTCCGCAAATTGAGGCTACATTTTTTAGTGTGTTTTTCACAGTTTTGTTGCTAGGATTAATCATTTATTTACCCTATGTCAAAATTGCCTCTGTGCTCAAATATTTGTGTATCGTTATGTTGGTTTATTTTATCGTTCCTTTTTTATATAAACAGGATTTGAAAGAAATATTATTAGCCACTTTTATACCCACTATTCAATTTGATAAGGATTTCTTAGCAATCCTAGTAGGTATTTTGGGCACTACCATTTCGCCTTACCTATTTTTTTGGCAAGCCTCGGTTGAAGTTGAAGAAATGAAGCACAAAAAAAATCACTTGATTGTAAACAAAAAAATAATTCATGAAATGAGACAAGATGTTGATTTCGGGATGACCTTCTCTGGGTTTGTTATGTACTTCATAATTCTTACAACAGGTACCGTTTTGTACAAAGGAGGTGTTCATCAAATTGATTCCGTTGAACAAGCTGCATTGGCTCTAAAACCTTTAGCTGGCGATTTGGCTTACTTGCTTTTTGCTATCGGTGTAATTGGCACTGGGCTTATAGCCATTCCTGTTTTAAGTGGATCGCTATCTTATATTTTTACCGAAACCTTTGGATGGGAACAAGGCCTAGACAAAAAATTTCATGAAGCAAAAGGATTTTATATCATCATAGCCATTTCTCTTTTGCTTGGTTTGTCATTAAACTATGTAGGCATTTCGCCCATAAAAGCATTGATTTATACCGCCATTCTATATGGTATTACAGCTCCTGTTTTAATAGCTATTATTCTACATATTTCAAACAATAAGTTAATTATGGGTGAAAACGTAAATGGAAGAACAACAAATATTTTTGGATTTGTAGCTTTAATTATCATGACAGTTGCTGCCAGTCTATTAGTGTATTTTACAATAACTGGGTAGAAGTTATATAATAATTCAACTTTATTGAAAACGTAAACATATTAGTTTTAGTATTTCGACTTTTTTAAATTTACTCAAAATTATATTCAGTATGTAATGGATATTTACCTAAGAATATCAACTTCCTAAAGATACTATTTTCACCAAGATCTTACTTCCTATAACTCACTTCTAAGTTATGAATATCAATCAATGGTTTTAAGAACTCTTCTAAATCATATACAGATAACTGTGAAGCTGCATCACATAAAGCTTCTGCAGGGTTAGGGTGTGTTTCGATAAAAACACCATCCACCCCTGCAGCTACACCTGCCCTACTTAATACGGGTAGAAATTCACGTGCACCACCTTTGGCATCAGCACTTGGTATACCATATTTTCGGATACTATGAGTAATGTCAAACACCACTGGATATCCTAATTGCCCCATTAAAAAAAAACTACGAGGGTCAACTACCATATCGTTATAACCAAAAGTAAAACCACGCTCGGTCAATATCACTTGGTCGTTGCCTGAATCTAAACATTTTTGAACAGGGTGTTTCATATTTTCAGGAGCAAGAAACTGTCCGTGTTTAATATTGATAACCCTACCTGTTTTAGCAGCAGCAACCATCAGCGTAGATTGCATACACAAATAAGCAGGTATTTGCAATACATCGCACACTTCACCTGCTGCTGCAGCTTGGTCTGGGTAATGAATATCCGTAAGTAATGGAAAACCAAATTGTTCTTTTACCTTAGCCAAAATAGCAACACCTTTTGCCAATCCTGGTCCATCATAATATTTCAAGCTACTACGATTGTCTTTTTGAAAAGATGATTTGTAAATCATCTTGATTTTTAACTTTTCTGAAACTTCTTTCAACTTCTCTGCAGTTTTCATCATGATAGATTCATCTTCAATCACACATGGACCTGAAATTAAAAATAATTCATCATTACCGCATTCTATGTTCCCTACTTTTACTATTTTTTTCATATTCGATTTTTCAATTAACTTTACAACTATTCTGTTGTTACTATATATTCAATAACATTAAAAATCTAAAAACTATTTTTACTTAGTAATCACATCTTTGGCAAAAAGTAAAATGCCAAGCCAAATAAGTCCTTTAATTAAAAAGAACAAAAAGCCTGCAACACCTATACGTTTCAACCACATTTTAAATTTGCTTCTACCCTTTATACTAACTGGGCAATCAATGGCTTTATCCTGTATTATATCAATTTCCTTATTCATAAAGTTATTAGCAGCAATTTTACAATAGTTTCAGCACAAACAAAAGTCTTTGATTAAAAATAGAATCTTCGTATTCTCGCATAAAGTAATTTACTGTTTTTATGAAACGTATTGCATTATTTCCAGGCACATTCGACCCTATAACAATAGGTCATGTAAATATCATCGAAAGAGCTATGCCACTTTTTGATGAAATTGTAATTGGTATTGGTAACAATAGTAGCAAGGTTACTTTATTTGATATTGAGCAAAGGGTTAAATGGGTAAATGAAATTTTCGCCTATTCGGATAATGTAAGAGCTGAATCGTATGAAGGTTTAACCGTAAATTTTTGTGATGCCATCCATGCCAAATATATTTTAAGGGGAATACGAACCATGGCTGATTTTGATTACGAAAAAAACATAGCTCAAATGAATAAAATTATTCATCCCGAAACTGAGACTATTTTTTTAATGTGCGACCCAGCATACACACCTATAAGTTCATCGGTGGTGCGTGATTTAATTCGCAATGGTGGCAATACCACCAAATTTTTACCAAAAGAGGTTACATTTTAGTTTTTTTCAATTTTTATGATAAATAAAATTACAAGCCTTCTGTTATGCTTTATCATTTTTATGAATGTAAAGGCTCAACATACTTATATAGGCTACGGTACATTGTCGAATCATATATTAGATAGAATGGAAATAAAAACAGGGGAAACACCCAACCGTTTTTTTCATTCGGCTACCAAATCATATAGAAGACAAGCCATTGCTCAGTTTGCGGATAGTATGACTCAACATGATTCTTCATTATCACATCAAGATAAATTTAACTTACAATATCTTCAAGATGATAATTTCGAATGGAGTCTTTCTAAAAACACAAGTTCGAAAAAAGCCGTGTTAAAAGATTTCTATACCCAAAAAGCAGCCATGTATTCCATACAAATACCCGATTTCAATTTGGTTGTGAATCCAGTTATGTATTATCAGGTGTCAAGCGAAAAAGTAAATGGTGCAAATGCTTTAATAAATAACAGAGGTGTTGAAATAAGAGGAAACATCACAAATACTATTGGTTTCTATACACAAATAAGTGATGAGATAATTAAACCCAACTACAATGTAGCAGAATATATAAAAACCAATCAAGTAATTCCTGGAGTTGGTTATTTTAAGAATATTCCAGACCCAAATTCATACAATTATTTTTTGGCAAGCGGCTATATTACAGTATCACCTAATAAATATATGGACTTTCAATTTGGCACAGGCAGAAACTTTATTGGTGATGGCTATAGAACTTTTATTCTTTCAGATTTCAGTCGAGATTATGTGTTTCTAAAACTTAATACACGTATCTGGAAATTGAATTATACCAATATTTTTGCACAACAACTCCAATATCCAATACCAAATGGTGGTACGGGTGAGCCTATTAGCCGCAGGCAATACACTGCTACACATCACTTATCGATGAACATTAAAAAGAATTTCAATCTTGGTATTTTTGAAACTATAATATTTAACCGAGACAGCAGCATACAGGGAGGAAATTCGTTTGATGTGCAATATCTAAACCCAATTATATTTTACAAAGCAGTAGAAAACAGTCTAAATAGTATTGACAAAGCAATAATTGGCACTAACTTTAAATGGGATTTTAAAAAACAATTTCAGGCTTACGGACAGTTCTTAATTAGTGAATTTATTTTATCCGAAATGCTTAGTGATAAAAATTGGTGGGGCAATAAATACGCCTATCAGTTAGGTTTAAAATACATTGATGTGTTTGGGATAAACAACCTTGATGCACAAGCAGAAGTAAACATCTGCCGTCCGTATATGTACACATCTCAAAGTGAGCGTATGACTTTTACCAATTTCCGTCAGCCAATGGCTCATCCCTTAGGTGCTAATTTTAAAGAGTTTATTGGCATAGTGAGGTATCAACCCATAAACAGATTGAATATTACAGCCAAAGCCATTTATGCTACTTATGGTAATGACACCAATGGAAGTAATTGGGGAAAGAACATTGGGTTAAGTTATTTAAATATCCCTAGACAATATGGTGTTGTGATTGGTCAGGGGGTGTTAACTAATTTATATTTAGCAGATTTGACTTGTAGTTATATGCCTAAACATAATGTATTCTTTGATTTAAAATTTACCTACCGAAAAACAACAAGTGTATTAAAGAAGTTTGAAAACGAAT
>CAIVPY010000644.1 GCA_903907885.1 uncultured Bacteroidota bacterium | reverse complement strand
TTAATAATGTCTTCCTCAAGTTCTTGAG
The DNA here is from genome assembly GCA_903907885.1 of uncultured Bacteroidota bacterium. Taxonomy (GTDB): domain Bacteria; phylum Bacteroidota; class Bacteroidia; order UKL13-3; family UKL13-3; genus RGVD01. Next base: position 7,174 of record CAIVPY010000644.1, on the reverse strand, counting down.
CGAATTTAATCTTTACCATTTTATATCCACTCAAGTTATTCGTTTTTTTATATACTAATAATAGCACAGCAGCTATCATTGTAATATAAAGTATAACTCTTATACCATTTTCGCTTCGGTTGATTAAGTGACTAAAATTTAATTCTTGCTTTATAAATTTGAAAAATATTTCTATCTCCCATCTTCTTTTATATAGTTTGGTTATTTCAGAAGCACTCGCTTTTTTTAAATTAGTTACAAAGGTAATTTGCTGTCCATCTTTTTTTTTCTTAGTCCATTTATATACTTACTTAATCACACTAAGCTCCTTACCTACTTTAATAAAAGCGGCAATGGCTTTGTCTAGGTGTGCTTGTGTGTGCCCTGCCGACAATTGTACTCGAATACGTGCTTGCCCCTTAGGCACCACAGGGAAATAAAATCCTTTTACATACACGCCTTCGTCCAATAGCTTACTTGCAAAGTCTTGCGAAAGCTTGGCATCATACAACATTAATGGTACAATAGGGTGTTCGCCCGGCTTAATATCAAAGCCTGCTTCGGTCATTTTCTTTCTAAAGTATTGCGTATTGTTCCAAAGTGTATCGCGCAAAGTGGTTGTTTCTGTAAGCATATCAAGCACTGCAATGCTTGCACCCACAATAGATGGGGCAAGAGAGTTGCTAAATAAATAAGGTCTAGATTTTTGGCGAAGTATTTCGATAACCTCCTTTTTACCACTGGTAAATCCGCCCATGGCACCACCCAAAGCTTTACCAAAAGTACCTGTGATGATATCAATCTTGCCCATAACACCGCAATGTTCGTGTGTTCCGCGGCCTGTTTTGCCCATAAACCCACTGCTATGGCACTCATCCACCATAATCAAGGCTTTGTATGTATCGGCTAACTCACAAATTTTATCCAATTGGGCAATGGTACCATCCATACTAAAAACACTATCTGTAACAATGATGCGGTTGCGGCAATGTGCTGTTTCTTTTAAGCGAGCTTCCAAATCGGCCATGTTATTGTGTTCGTAGCGGTGGCGCTCTGCTTTGCAAAGTCTAACCCCATCAATAATACTTGCATGATTTAATGCATCACTGATGATGGCATCTTGCTCGTTAAACAATGGTTCAAAAACACCTCCATTGGCATCAAAAGCAGCAGCATACAAAATGGTATCTTCAGTGCCTAAAAACTCCGAAACCTTTTGTTCTAATTGTTTATGTATGTCTTGTGTTCCGCAGATAAAACGAACAGAACTCATACCAAAACCATGTGTATCGATGGCATTTTTAGCCGCTTTAAGCACTTCAGGGTGTGATGACAAACCAAGGTAGTTGTTGGCACAAAACACCAATACTTTTTTACCATCTTCAAGGGTAACTTCAGCACCTTGTGGCGAGGCTATAATGCCTTCTTGTTTGTATAAACCAGCATCTTTTATTTCTTGTATTTCTTTTTGCAATTGCGGTTGAAGTGTTTCGTACATAATATGTTTAATTAGATACAGGCAAAAATATACTTTGCTGTCTAAACTAAAAGCAGAATTTTATGGAAATAATATGATTGTTTGGGGTAAGTTTAATTTTATAGAGAGTAAGTAATTAAAATAATGAACAAATTTTACATCTATTACTTTTGGTAAACCAAAAGTAACCAAAAGAGTTTTGATTTTCAATGTGCCTAATGGTCGTTGAGCGGAGTCGAAACGCCATTTCGACTCCGCTCAATGGACGTTTTATTGCCGCTGTATATGTTTTGCCTCTTGGCTAAATCCATTCGACTTGGCAAAATCTATAAGGCTGCACAAACCCTTGCTTGAAATCATTTTGCACGCACTGTGAAAATCGTCTTCGCGAATGAAAAGCACTTGCATACTACATTCATAAAATCCGCAAGAAAACGTTTTTGTTTTACTACTTCGAAATCACAAACTTGATACTTTCTGTTTTGCCATCATCTCCTTGCATGGAGATAAAATAAATGCCGTTTTCAATTCCTTGTATGTTTATGTTTTGGATATTTTGCATATTAAAAATTCCGCTCAACACCTCTGTGCCAATAAGGTTATAAATTCGATATGAACCAAAGCGATTGTTTTTTAGGTCAATAAACAATTCGTTTTTAGAAGGGTTTGGATACAACAGCACTTTGTTGTTTTCTTGAGCTATTTCTTTAACGGATGATTTTGACTTTTGACCAGAAAACATTCTAAGGCCTCCCCTTGCATTGCCCACAGCCACCATTGGAAAGCTATCGTTTGGCAATTTATAAGAACTTGGTCTGATATAATTCCCCATCTTCGATTTAGTAGTTGAAACGGCATCATTATACATATATTTTAGAGTTGATTTTTTGGCTTTGTTTCCCTTTGTTGGAAGCACATTTGAGTACACATTCAACTGACCAAAGTTGTTCCCCACAAGCATTTCGTAATTTCCATCAGCATCCATATCAACAAGGCTAGGTGCAGAGTATCCATTATCGTAGAAGGTTGAACTACCCACAGTGTATGAGTTTCCAACAAAAATATTTCCAAGTGTGTCAATGGTTGGCAAGGAATCGAACTGTGGGTTTTGGGTAGTACCCTTGTTTTGGAAATAGGCAATAAAACCCTTTTGATTACCAGTGATGATGTCTAATAATCCATCTTTGTTAAAGTCAACCAACTGAGGGGTGTTGTAGGCTCCAAAATTCATCTTAAAGTAGTTGTCGCTTTGTTTCACGAAAGAGATAAAATTTCCAGCGCTTTGATTTTTGTAAAACCTGAAATTACCTGTAAAATCACCAAATAATAAGTCGACTTTACCATCTCCATCAAGATCGCCAAAGCTTGGAGCAATGTCTTTTATTACTCCATATCCAGAAGAAATGTTTAAGAAATTAGTGTCTTGTAATTGAAAGACTGGATATACGTTGTTCCCTATATTTTTGAATAAAACTAAATGGTCTTGTTGGTTTTTGGTAATGCTAAAATCGCCATTTGTGGCTACTACCAGATCCATATCACCATCTGAATCTATATCAGTAAATGATGGGAAAGCTCCACCACCAAGGTCTATCATGTCTTTCACCAAAAAGTCGCTTTGTTTATATTGAAACTCCAATTTCCCTCCTGATCCTGTATTTCCGAAATTATATAACATAACATGGTTCGTGTTTTTAGCGCCATCTGTTGCATTTGGAGTTACAATCAATTCGTTTTTCCCATCACCATCAACATCGGCCACATAACCTATCGGCCATGTGCTCATATAGGCTTGGGTTGTACCTTTAGGAAAAATGGTATCTTGAGATATAATAGAATCTCGTCCTAGCGAATTGATGGTTTTGCCGTTTTCAAGATATACCAAGCTATTGTAACTTACATCACCGTATAGCAAGTCCTTATCACCATCATTGTCAAAATCGTACAAACACATTCCTATGCCATTATGTTCACCATGTTTGTAATTTCTATAATAAGGTGTAGTATCGTGTAATAAAAACTTATTTGCGAAACCCAAATAACGAACATAGCCCCAAGCCTCATCTCGTGTGATTAAATCGAAAGTATCACAGTTGTTTTTTTGTTTAGCTAAATTAGCTAAGTATGTGAGGTTAAGCTGCCCAACAATGCTGGTTATTACATCCACATCACCATCATTGTCTAAATCATCAACAACAGGGTAGTCTAAATTATTTACATAAACATTGCTAAATGATTGAGATTGTGTTTGCGAAAAAAGTTGATTGGTATATTGTTTAAACTCTAATTTATTGGTTTGGGTCGAAATATTTTTAAGATAACGAACCCCTGAATAATAGGTGATAACTGATTTATCAGGACTGGCATTTTCATCCACATTAGAGAAGATATCTAATTTTCCATCGCAGTTATAATCTATAAGTTTTACCCAATCATTTAGGTCTGGAAACATGCTTTCATAATGTGGGGTATAAACAAGTCCGGCTGCAGTTTGAAGAAAAGTAAGCACCACTCCGCCTTGCCTATCAAACACAAATAAGTCTTTTTTACCATCGCCATTTAGGTCTATATTCATGAACTGCGCAGCTGTAAGCCCACCCACAAAGGGCATCTTTAGCGTGTCATTATTTTGATTGAGCACTTTTATGCTGTTTTTGTAGTTTAAAGTGTAGTCGCTTTGAGAATGGGCATTGAAGTTTACGCACAGAATAAGTAAAAAAATTGCGGCTATATGTCTCATAAAATGATTTATTTGCTTGGTAAAAATAAGTAAAACAAAACATTTGCACTCATAATAAATTCTTAAATGACTATAGAACAATTTTATAAGATATTTCTTCAATATCCAATTATATCAACCGATACAAGAAAAATTAAAAAAGACTCATTGTTTTTTGCTTTGAAGGGTGAGAGGTTTAATGCCAATACCTTTGCTGAACAAGCCTTAGAACAAGGTGCGGCTTATGTGGTTATAGATGAGGCAGAATATAAAAAGTCAGACAAATTTGTTTTGGTTGATGATGTATTAGTATTCTTACAAAATCTTGCCAAGTATCATCGCCAACAATTGCAAATTCCTGTAATTGCCATAGTGGGCTCAAATGGAAAGACGACTACTAAGGAATTGATACATTCGGTATTGTCAGAAAAGTTTGTAACCCTGAGCACACCTGGCAATTTCAACAACCATATTGGCTTGCCTCTTACACTTTTAATGATAAATCCAGAACACCAAATGGCTGTAATTGAAATGGGTGCAAATCATGTGGGAGAAAATGCTTTTTTGTGTGAAATAGCTGAACCTAATTTTGGTTTGATTACCAATAATGGAAAAGACCATTTGGATGGCTTTGGTAGCCTTGAAGGTGTAGCAAAATCAAATAGCGAGTTGTATTACTATTTGTTAAAAAATAATGGACTAGCCTTTGTCAATGCCCACGATGAATGGTTACTTCGTATGGCAGCAAGATTAGAAAACAAGAAAACCTATGCTGGAAACTTTGATGGCAAAGAAAAGTCTGCTGACTATGCTGCTTTTGCCTCACAACTTCAACCAAATATTGAATTCAACATTCATAAATCATCTAGCATAACTTCTCATTTAAGCGGTGATTATAATTTTGATAATATCATGGTTGCTGTGGCCTTAGGGTTGCACTTTGGTATGAGTGAGGAAGAGATTAAAAGGGGTATTGAAAAGTACCAACCAAAGAACAATCGCTCACAAATCATAAAAACAGAGAAGAATACCGTGTACATGGATGCCTACAATGCCAACCCAAGTAGCATGGAATTGGCTTTGAAAAACACCGCTATGATGTCAAATCCCAATAAGGTTTTTATTTTAGGCGATATGTTTGAATTGGGTGTTTATGCTGAAGCAGAGCACAAATACATCATTCATTTATGCCAACAATTGAACTTGGAAAATGTAATGCTGGTGGGTTCAGAGTTTAAGAAATACAATACGAGTGCTTATATGTGTTTTGAAACCACACAAGAAGCTAATGACTACCTAAAAAAAACAAGACCTTTGAAAGAAAGTTTTGTTTTTATCAAAGGGTCTAGAGGAATGAAGCTAGAGACTTTGCTAGAGGTATTGTAGGATTATTTATCGGTTTCGTAACCAAACTGTCTCAACATATTGTCGTTATCTCGCCATCCTTCTTTTACTTTTACGAAGGTTTGCAGAAACACATGTTTTCCAAAGAATTTTTCCATGTCTCTTCGAGCGGCTACACCCACATTCTTAATGGCTATTCCCCCTCGTCCAATTAAAATTTGTTTTTGCGAATCGCGTAACACATAGATTACTGCCGAAATACGGATGATTTTTTCTTCGTCTTTAAAACTTTCAATTTCAACCTCAACCGAATAAGGTATCTCTTCTTTGTAGCGAAGCATTATCTTTTCACGGATGATTTCAGATGCAATAAAACGCTCTGACTTGTCGGTCATTTGGTCCATTTCAAAGAAAGGTGCACCTTCTTGAAGATATTCTTTGATGTTGTTTAAAAGGATGTCAATATTGAACTTGTTTGAAGCTGAAATAGGAATAACTTCTTTGAAATTGGCTTGTTGACGCCAAAAATTTATTTTCTCCGTCACTGCATCTTGACCACTTTCATCAATTTTATTTATCAAACAAATCATTGGGGTTTTGATAAGTTTAAGTCTTTCGATGATTTCTGGTTCTTCGCTTCCTCTGTCAAAATCACAAACGAACAAAACCAAGTCGGCATCTTGCAAACTTTCGTTCACAAATTTCATCATACTTCCTTGTAGTTTGTAGTGGGGCTGAATGATTCCGGGCGTATCGCTAAACACAATTTGGTATTCGGGATTGTTTAAAATACCCATAATTCTGTGTCTTGTTGTTTGCACCTTTGGTGTTATTATAGATAATTTTTCACCTATGATGGCGTTCAATAAGGTGCTTTTACCAACATTTGGCTTACCTATAATACTTACAAAACCCGATTTAAATCCCATTACTATTGAATATTTATTTGCACAGCAAATAAACAACATTATATTTGCACTCCCATAAAAAAGGAATTATCCTTTATTTATTTAACAAGCGACAGTTTTTAATCTAAAGATATATCGCGGAGTGGAGCAGTGGTAGCTCGTTGGGCTCATAACCCAAAGGTCGTAGGTTCGAGTCCTGCCTCCGCAACCAATAAAATCAAGGGTTTTCAGAGTTTTCTGAAAACCTTTTTTTGTTAAACTCTGCCAGTAATTGAAATGAATGCGTTTACGGTTGACAGTCAGAAAAATTCGACAAATTTAATATCGGTTTCACTTTAGATTTGGCGGCTAGGTTTTTCTCACACACTGAGCTATTCACCATGGCTTTGACTACATAATCTGTAATAAATTTTACCACTTGAGTGAAAAATAATATTCCTAAAGGAATAAGGGCTCGATTTGTTAAAACCGAGCCCTTACGAACTAATTAATTTGCCTAAAAAATTATTAAGGTCTTATTGAAAGTACCCCAATATTACTATTAATATCTAAAATAGGATAATCGTTAAAATCAACAGAAGCATCACCATTTAGGTCTGTAACTAAATAGCCTAAATCGCCATTGTTACTACTAATGTCCAAATCTGGGTAATCATTAAAATCGACAGAACCATCTTGGTTGATATCACCACTGAAAATGGCAAAGATTCCATTTCCCAAATCTGACAAATTATCTCCAAATGCCTT
>CAIVPY010000643.1 GCA_903907885.1 uncultured Bacteroidota bacterium | reverse complement strand
CAGGTGGTAATTTGCAAATAAATGATAATAGCCTAATAGTTAATGGGGCAAGTATAACAGATGACTCCATTTTTCAATTTATTGATATTTTCTCTGAACAAATTCCTAGCAGCCAAAATATTACAGACAAGTTACCACAAACTACTAATTTTTACTTTTCTCAAAATATTTCTAATAAAGTAAAATATCAAAAAAACTTAGTTGAATATTATATTTCAGAAAATCAATTAAATAATTATACCAAATATAATGATAGTATTGAGCAAAATTTAAACATAAAATTCAATCAGGGACTTGTACCAAGCCTAGGAAACAATTATATTCTTGCAAATATAAATGCCAATGGAATGAGCTTTGATAGCTCATGGATTGGAGTGTTTTCTCCTCAAAACCTTAATGAATTTATTAATGCTGCAAAATTTATTGAGGCTAAAATAAAATTTAGTAACAACGACACATTAGACTCATCTCAGCAAGCCTCTAGTAAATTCAACTTTTTCCCCATCGGGAATGCATTGAAATTTTATTGCGCTGGCTTCGAGAAATTGAATATTAAATATTATTGCATCTACAATGGTTTGGTAATTTTCGCATCAAATACGTATGTTTTAAATCACTATTTAGAAAAACTTGTTGAATCTAACACACTTCAAAGCTTAGAATCCTATAAAGATGCCAAGTCATTACTATCAAATCAAAACTCAATAGAGTTAATGGTTATTAATAAAAACACCTTGAACTTAGTGAATAATTTCGCTAACTCTTCATTTATAAGTTCAGTTAGCATAAACAAAGGTTATTATAAAAAGGCTGAAATTTTTGCTATGCAATTTACTCATCAAAGCGAAAAAACATTTTCAACCCAATTACTTGTTCAGTTTAACAAATCTGAAAACAATGTAACTGAGTTGGTTTGGGAAGCCAGCATCGATACCACTATTATAACTAAGCCATATATAGTTAATAATTCAAACACTAATGAACAGGTTGTTATAGTGCAAGATGCAAACAATTCACTTTATTGTTTTGATAAGGAGGGGAAACAATTATGGAAAGAAAAAATAAACTCAAAAATGGTAAGCGGTATATCTCAATTAGATATTTTCAATAATGGTACAACGCAATATTTGTTTAATACTTCTAACCAAATATATCTACTTGATGCAAATGGTAAGAATCTTCAAAACTATCCTATTTGGATACCTGCTGCTACAAATTACCCTTTAAGTTTATTTGATTTTAATTCAGACCGTTCTTACCAAATTTTTATTGCCGGAAAATATTATAAAATATGGCAATACGATAGTAAAGGTATGCTTCAAGCAGGTTTTAATCCTAAAGAAATTTGGCCTAATTCCATTCAGCCGATTCATGGATTTACATTAGCCAATGAGCATTTGGTATATAATTTAAATGAAAATGGAATTTTAGGATTTTACTTAAACAATGGTAAAGCAATTAATAGTATTAAATTAGATAGCACGTTAAAGTATAAATTCGTAAACCATATACAAACTGACACAGGTACTATTAGATTCTTTTGCTTAGATTCTAGTAATACTTTACTTATTTGCGACATTGTTTCAAATGGCACAATTAAACAACAAACGAAATACATAATTAAGCCCAATACTTATTTTGATTTATTAATTAATCAGAACATTGGTCAAGTGAAAATTGTAATAAGAACCAATGTAGGATATGAAATTTTTGATAATAAACTTCAATCTAATCTGTCATATGTATGGAGCGATAGTTCAAGTACAAATTTTCCAGAAATTATTAATTTAGGAGGTAAGGAAGTTTATGTTTATTTGTCTTCTATGAATTGTGAATTAATATTAACTGAAAAAAATAACAAACCACATTCTTCTTTTAAATTTATTGGCTGCAAGCATTTCGGTTTAGGTAATTTATTTGGCGATGAAGACATATACTTGGCCTCAGGAAGTAATGAAAATAAGTTGTTTATTTATCGATTAAAATAAAATTTAGTTTTCCTGTGAACAAAAAAATATATAAATATTTACAATACATCTTTCTGCTGTTTATAGGCATTTCATTACTTTATCTCACTTTACATAAACTTCAATTAAAACAAGTTTCAAATACCATAGCTATTGGTAATTATTGGCTTGTTATTCCTGTTTTATTTATTTCATTGGTAGTTTATTTTTTCAGAGTACTAAGATGGAGTCTATTATACAATCAAATTAACCAAGACATTTCAAAGGGAAATTTAACCATTTCTTTGTGTTTGGCTTATTTGGTTAATTTTGCTATCCCTCGTATGGGTGAAATTACAAGATGTTTGGTGTTAAAGAAACTAAACCAAACTCCTATCAATCTTAGCCTATCAACTGTAATTTTCGAAAGAACAATCGATATTATAGCATTATTTATTATAACCATTACCGCTATTATTTTGGAGTATTTTCATCACTCTTCGCTATTAAATTCTTTTATAGATTTTAAAATTATTTCAACGCAACAAATTGTTTTACTAATAATTATGATAGCTATTATTTCAATTCTTATCATATACATAATTTTCAAAACTGAAAACAAAATTAAAAGTTGGTTCAGTGTGCTTTGGATTGCTATTGTTCAACTTGCAAAAATCAAAAATTTATTTCTTTTTTCACTTTATACCCTTTGTATTTGGTGCTGCTATTATTTAATGACATACCTATGGTTTTTTACTTTCATTGAATCATCATCTTTAAGTTATTATATGGCATTTCAGGTAATGTTAGTTGGCACTTTTGCTCGATCAATTCCACTACAAGCTGGCTCTGCAGGGGCTTATCATTATGGTGTTTCTCAGGCTTTAATTTATTTAGGAGTTTCCAGTATCACAGCCAATGCACTTGCAATTATTATACACGGATTTCAAACAATATTTACATTTATAATTGGCATTGTGGCATATATAGCTTTTTTTATCAAAAGTAAAGATTCGTTAAAATAGAATTGTTTCATAAAAAAATCACACCAAGTAAATAAACTAAATACAATCAAACTAAAATAGAATGAAAAATAAATCTAAAAAACTACATTTGGCACCCCATGAGCGATAGACCTTTAATATTAGTTTCAAATGATGATGGTATTACTGCCCCTGGCATTAGAACGCTAGTAGAAGCCATTAAACACTTAGGGGAAGTAATAGTTGTAGCACCTGATAGCCCTCAAAGTGCTATGGGACATGCTGTAACAATTAGCCGACCTTTGCGATTAGAAAAAACCAATTTGTATGGAGATATAGCTTCCTATCAATGTAGTGGCACCCCAGCTGATTGTGTGAAGCTTGCGGTAGATAAAGTTTTTCATCGTAAGCCCGACTTATTAGTGTCTGGAATCAATCATGGTTCTAACTCTTCTATTAATGTCATATATAGTGGCACAATGAGTGCAGCTGTTGAAGGGGCCATTGAAGGGATACCTTCAGTAGGTTTTTCACTTTGCGATTTTTCTTACGATGCTGATTTTAGCCTAGCAAAAAAAGTAGCTACAAAAATGGCAGAAAATATTTTATTAAACGGCTTACCAAAAGGTGTTTTGTTAAATGTGAATGTACCTAAGATACTAGAAGCCAACTTACAAGGCTATAAAGTGTGCCGACAAGCCAATGCAAAATGGCAAGAAGAATTTAATGAAAGACTTGACCCAAATAACAGAAAATATTATTGGTTAACTGGAAAATTTGTAAATCATGATAAGGGAGACGATACTGATGAATGGGCTTTGGCAAACAATTATGTGTCGGTAGTTCCAGTTCAGTTTGATTTAACTGCGCATCATGCCATTTCATATTTAAATACATGGAACTATAATCATGAACAATAGATTAGATAAATTTTGGCTAGGTTCATTGTTTGGATTGATAGCACCAAGTATTGGAATTTTACTTTTTTATTTAACAAACTATTCTTTACAAGACATGTCAAGTTTTTTAGAATTGGCTGTTAAAGAAAAAATGCTCTCACCATTGTTGAGTTTATGTGTTGTGATAAATTTAGGCGTATTTTATCTTTTCATACATTTTGAGAAATATTATAGTGCTAGAGGGGTTATATTTTCTACCTTCATTTATGGTTTAGCAATTGTAATATTGAAGTTTTTTTACTAAATATTATATGAATCAAATAAAAATACTAGACCGCGAATTTGAAATTTTTATCAAAGAAGATGAAATATCAAAAAGAATAGATGTACTTACTGAACAAATAAATTCAGATTATTTAGGAAAATCTATACTTTTTATAGCTATACTTAACGGTTCCTTCATGTTTGCTTCTGACTTGTTTAAACGCATTAGCAATGTAAACTGTCGAATAGAATTTATTAAAGCTTCAAGTTATGTTGGAACGCAAAGTATTGGCAACATAAACCAATTAATAGGGTTAAAAACAAATATTGAAAACGAAAATGTTATTATTATTGAGGATATTATCGACACAGGTCTTACCATAGATTTTATCATAAATTCTTTAAAAGAAAAACACCCAGCAAACATTAATGTTTGTTCACTATTACTAAAACCCAAAGCACTTCAGGTAAAAATAAATCCAAAGTATATTGGCTTTGAAGTTGAAAATAAATTTCTTGTAGGATATGGTTTAGATTATGATGGTTATGGAAGAAATTTAAGACATATTTATGCTGAAATATAACACAAATCATCAATAATCTTATTGGTAAAATAAATTAATTTGGCGTTATTCGCCAACACATATATAAGGAATTAAATCATGTTAAACATTGTATTATTTGGCCCTCCAGGCGCAGGCAAAGGCACACAAAGTGCTAAGTTAATCGAAAAATATAACTTAGTTCATTTGTCTACAGGCGACATATTCAGGGCAAATATCAAAAATGAAACAGAGTTGGGTGTATTGGCCAAAAGTTTTATGGACAATGGTAAATTAGTACCTGATGAAGTTACCATAAATATGTTGGCTGCTGAATTAGATAATTACAAACAACCAAAGGGCTTTATTTTTGATGGATTTCCTCGCACTTCAGCACAAGCTGAAGCATTAGATGCTTTATTGGCTACAAAAAACACTTCGATTACATTGATGTTAGCACTTGAAGTGGAAGAAGATGAATTAAGAAAACGACTTTTGCTTAGAGGAGCAGATAGTGGAAGAGCAGACGATATGAACCCAGAAGTTATTCAAAAACGTATTGATGAATATAATGCAAAAACACTACCTGTTAAAGAGTATTATCAATCTCAATTAAAATTTAAGGGGATAAATGGTCTCGGAAATATTGATGATATTTTCTCATTTCTATGTAACGAAATAGGTATGTAAAATACGTTTTTAAT
>CAIVPY010000642.1 GCA_903907885.1 uncultured Bacteroidota bacterium | reverse complement strand
TCGGCACTTATACTTTTCCTGTTGGAAAAAACGCTGTGTATCGTCCGTTTAGTGTAAATACCACTACTGCCAATGCCAATACTTTTACTGGCGAATATTTCAATACAGATCCACATGCAATAAGTAGCACTTATTTAAGTCCGGTAACAGCTATTTCAGATAATGAATATTATGAAATTGTACACAGTAATGGTTCTGATCCAGCTACCATAACATTTACATTGGTTGGTGCAGTAAGTGGAGGTACTATAAGTGATAGCGTAATAATTGCACATTTTGATGCAAGTGCTTCTGGATGGGATAAGGCAGGGGGGTCTCTGGTTGGTGATGCGACTAGTGGCACAATTACTACCAATCTTTTAACCAGTTTTAGTCCCTTTGCTTTTGGATTAATGCCTTCAGGAATCCTTCCACTTCATTTTATTTCATTCGACGCATTAAATAATAATGGGTTTGTTAAACTGAGATGGAAAACAGCTGACGAAATAAATGTTAGCAAATATGTAGTGGAAGAAAGCAATAATGGTAACTTATTTGTTGAAACTAAAAATGTTTATGCAAATAATACAATGGGCATCAATCTGTATGAATTCACAAGGCCCACTGAAATTAAGAGCAATACTTATTTCAGAATAAAAATTATAAATATGGATGGGAAAATTGAATACAGCAACATCATTTTAGTTAAGTCAATCACTCAGCGGGTAAGCATTTATCCTAACCCCGTTGTAAATAAATTGAATATAGCTGGCTTAAAACCCAATTCATCCATAAACATCTTTAGTTCCTTAGGGCAATTGGTTAAGCAAATTAAAACAGAAGCTGTCTCTTGCGCAATTGATATTCTTGACTTAGCAAAAGGTATTTATTATTTAAAAATTATATCAAATAGCCAAGCGGATTATAATATGACGTTTATAAAAGAGTAACATATATGTTAATATATATATGCACTGGATAATTAAGCCTGGCTCTAAAAGCATATTGCCTAGCTATTTAATTTGGATACGGTAATGTCTATTAATTAGATGTTAAAAAAAATAAAATAAATCTGCTGCGATTTACTTTAATCAATAGAGGCAGTCGTAGTAAAGGCGAATGGCTGTGTATTAAAATAAAGCCTTATAAAATAAATATATAATTAGTATGAAAAAGACAATTGGAATCCTGAGTGTGCTATTGGTTTTTACAGTGCAATTTATTTTTGCACAAAAATCAGCCAAGCCAAATATACTTTTTATTGCAGTTGATGATTTGAAACCAGAACTGGGTTGTTATGGCAATAAACAAATCAAAACCCCCAATATTGATCGGTTAGCTAAACTGGGCACCGTATTCATGAACAATTATTGCCAACAGGCTGTATGTGGTCCTACCCGTGCAAGTTTGATGACTGGAATGCGGCCTGATGTAACCAAAGTGTGGGATTTAAAAACACAAATGCGTGATGTTAATCCGGATATTGTAACCTTGCCTCAATATTTGATTACACAGGGTTATACTACTGTTGGTATCGGTAAAATTTATCACCCTAGTAGTGCATTAAAAAAAATAGATCCCGTTTCTTGGTCTGATACCTATTTGGTAGCAAAGGAAGAAGATTATGCCGATGGTATGGGATTGCCTGCAAACAAGCAATATCAAAATCCCCAAACAAAGGCATTGTTTAAGCCAAAAGAAAAAGGGCAAGAAAAAATTAAAAAAGAAGATGATGGCGATGATGAGACTCCAACAACAATTAAAGGCCCCTCAACGGAATGTATTGCTGTGCCAGATAATGCATATGAAGATGGTGCTAATGCAATAATGGCAAAAGCAAAAATCATTCTACTGGAGAAAAATAATAAGCCTTTTTTTATGGCCGTAGGTTTTCATAAGCCACACTTACCCTTTGTTGCTCCCAAAAAATATTGGGATCTATATGTAAAAGAGGATATGCCATTGGCTGCTTTTCAAGAGCATTCAAAAGACGGTCCATTAATCGCTTATCACAAATCGGGAGAACTCCGTAATTATACAGATATTCCTGAATTTGCAACTTTGCCAGGAAAGGAGCTACGCATTGGTTTAAAAGAAGATAAACAAAAAGAGCTAATTCAAGGATATTATGCAGCAGTATCTTATATGGATGCACAAGTGGGCATTTTATTAAATACCCTGGATTCTCTTGGTCAATTAAACAATACCATTATTGTTTTATGGGGTGATCATGGTTGGCACTTAGGCGATCATGATTTGTGGGAAAAGCATACCAATTTTGAACAAGCAACTAGGGCGCCATTGATATTTGCTGCGCCTAAAATGAAAGCAGGTGCTAGCAATTCATTGAGCGAACATGTTGATATCTTCCCTACCATTTGTGCATTGGCAGGTGTGCCTGTTCCAACGCAATTAGAGGGGAAATCATTGGTTCCGATAATGAAAAATAACAAAGCCAAAGTAAAAGAATATGCTATAAGTCAATACCCCCGCAAACTGGGTAAAGATGAAATGAAAAGAACGGGTTATGAAAACAGTGCGATAATGGGTTACAGTTTACGCACAGCTAGTTACCGATACACACTTTGGATGAATAACTTTACTACAAAGGAAAAATTTGATGTTAATAAAGTATATGCAAGCGAAATGTATGATTATACAAAAGATCCACTTGAAAAAGTAAATGTGGTGAACGATAAAAACTATGATAAAATTGCAAAGGATCTTTATGGCAAAATTTTAGAATTTTTCAAAAACCATGAAAATAATTAGGGGATGATTAAAAATATGGTGGCATTTGTTGTATTGTTTTTTTCTTCAGTTGCAATTGTGTCTGCACAAAAACCGGTTAGACCAAATATTCTCTTTATTGCAATTGATGATTTGAAACCTGAACTGGGTTGTTATGGTAATAAGCAAATCAAAACACCCAATATAGATAGATTAGCTAAAATGGGCACTGTGTTTATGAGTAATTATTGCCAACAAGCCGTATGTGGTCCCACTCGTGCAAGTTTGATGACAGGCAAGCGTCCAGATTATACAAAGATTTGGGATTTGAAAACTAAGATGAGGGATGTAAATCCCGATATCCTGAGTTTGCCACAGTATTTAATTACACAAGGATACTCAACGCAAGGAATTGGAAAAGTATATGATGTTAGATGTGTAGATAAAGATATTGATAAGCCATCATGGAGTATTCCTTATTATAAAATAGATAAAAAATATTACCCAGTTGAAATTGGAGAGCCTGCTTTAGAAAGGTACCAACTACCAGCAACAAAAACCCTAGCCGCAGCATATATTAAGCAGGCATTAGATAGTGGAAAAACCAAGGCACAGGCCAATGAATTTGCACAAACCAAAATAAAGCCCTCAGTTGAAAATGCCGATGTACCCGATAATGCCTATAGCGACGGAGCTAATATTTTACAGGCAAAGGATATATTAGCAAAGCTTAGTAAAAAAGATCAACCATTCTTTTTTGCAGTTGGAATTGCTAAGCCTCATTTGCCATTTGTTGCTCCTCGAAAATATTGGGATTTATATAATAGAGCAGATATGCCAGTGGCATCATATCAGGAACAATCACAAAACGCTGTAAGTATAGCCTATCACAATGCCGGCGAATTAAGAGGGTACAGCGATATACCGCCATTGCTATCTTTCACCGATCAAAAATCATATGGATTAACACTGCCTATAGAAAAACAAAAGGAACTGATTCATGGTTATTATGCAGCTGTTTCTTATACCGATGCCAATGTAGGTATATTGTTAAACACATTGGATTCACTTGGTCTAACTAAAAATACTATCATCATTCTTTGGGGTGATCATGGATGGCATTTAGGTGATCATAATTTATGGTGTAAGCACAGCAATTTTGAAGAAGCTACTCATTCGCCACTGATTATTGCAGCACCAGGTTATGTTTCTTCACGAACTACTGCACTCACTGAACATGTGGATATATTTCCAACTTTATGTGATTTGGCGGGAGTAACAATTCCAGCCAATCTTGATGGAAAAACATTAGTTCCTGTAATGAAAAATCCTTCTGCTAATGTGAAGGAGTTTTCGGTTAGCCAATACCCACGCAGCAATGCTACTGCAGAAAATGAAAAATTAGAAAATTCAGATGCCAATGCAATGGGTTATTCTATCCGAACAAAACAATACCGCTACACTGTTTGGATGAAAAACGGATTCCGAAGTACACAGAAATTTAATAACGACTTGGTTATTGGAATGGAATTGTATGATTATAAAAAAGATCCATTGGAAACAGTTAATGTAGTCAATGAAAAAAAATATACCACCATTGCCAAAATGTTAAATGCCAAAATGAGGGCCTTTTTAAAATCACAAGAAATGTAATTTTAATAGCTATTAAAATAAAGACAATTAAGTGCATTTTGAACTTTTTGTAATAAATGAAATTTAAAAAGTAAATAAAATAGAATGAAAAAACTCTTAATCGGTTTATTAATGCTCTCTGCTTTTCAGTATTTATCTGCACAGAGCAATAAAAAAAATAAAGTGGTTAAATCAGCGGCCGTTGCTGGGCAATCGACGAGTGGCATAAAATTGCCTTCTAAGCCTAATATAATTTATATTCTTGCAGATGACTTGGGGATAGGTGATGTAAGTGCTTATGGTTCTGATAGCAATCATACACCCAATATCGATCAATTGGCAAAAACTGGCATCCGATTTCAACATTGTTATACAGCACCATTATGCGGTCCATCAAGATCTTTGATTCTTACAGGTCGTTATGCATTTCGTACTGGTGCAGTAAACCAGGACATGTGTGGAAATATGAAACCAGCTGATGAAGTGATGATACCAACCGTATTAAAATCGGCAGGATATGTTACGTCTATGACTGGCAAATGGGGGCAACTTCCATTAAACCCATCTGATTTTGGCTTTGATGATTATCTCCGTTTTAAAGGAAGTGGCGTGTACTGGAGCGGGGAAAAATCCAAAGCAGAAATCTATACTGAAAATGGAGTGAATAAAGAATTAGGAAAGGATTATATGCCCGATCTTATGCATGACCATGTAGTTAAATGGATTTCCTCAAATAAGGATAAACCATTTTTTCTTTATTATTCACTTGTAGAAGTACATGGCAAAATTCTACCTACACCTAATAGTAAACCTGGAAGTGATATTTATGCAGACAATATTGCATATATGGATGGACTGGTAGGGAAATTATTGACTACATTAGATAGTTTGAAACTGCGAGAAAAGACACTGATTGTTTTTATGGGAGATAATGGTACTGCTGGCGGATACGCAAAGCGCGGCACCATTGGTGGCAAACAACTTTCGGGAAAAAAAGGGGAAATGCTCGAATGTGGAGGGCTGGTTCCTACTTTAGCTAACTGGCCAAGTTATATTGCTCCCAACCAAGTTTCAAATACTTTGATTGATGCAAGTGATTTGTTGCCAACTTTTGCTGAAGTTGGGGGAGCTGCATTACCAACAAAAAACATTTTGGACGGAAGGAGTTTTTTACCACAATTAATTGGCAAAAAAGGCAACCCACGTGAATGGGTATTTTGTGAGCTGGGTAATAAATGGTATGTAAGAGACGACAGATGGAAATTGAATAGAGAGGATGAATTGTTTGATATGATTAATTCGCCATTTGAAGAAAAACTGATGACTAACTACAGTAATAACAAGGAAGCCACCGCAGCACATGACCGGTTGAAAGCAGTGTTGGATCAACTAAATCCTGCAGGTGGAATATTAGATGATGCTGATGGAAGTGGTAGGCATGGCGCAAAAATAAAAGCCAGAGAAGCAAAAAAGAACGGAGGAAAGGATGACGATAAAAAAGAAAAGAAAAAGAAAGAAGCTAACCAAGCAGATGGGGATTAAAATGGATAATTTGAAAATTCTTTTTACTGGGTTAGTACTATTTATAGGAGTAGAAACGCTAGCTGTTATACCACTTAAGAAATAATAAGATAGAAATAAAAAAAAGATCAATGAGAAATACAGGAATGGGAGTGTTGCTTTTTTGTATAGCACTAACTGCGTCTGCGCAAAAAGCTGAGTTATCTAAATCTGATATGGTCAAGCTTGATTTTAAGGCCTTGGCTATTAGTAAAGAAAAAATAAAAGCGAAAGATGCCTCCTTACTACTCGCCTATGAACAGTTGATAAATACTGCTGACCAAGCCTTAAAATTTAACACGGTTAGTGTTATGGACAAATCTGATTTACCCCCGAGTGGTGATAAACACGATTATATGAGCATTGCTCCTTATTGGTGGCCCAATCCTGCTAAGCCCAATGGTGTTCCTTATATAAGAAAAGATGGTGAAATAAATCCAGAGATAAAAAATTTTCCAGATAAAGAGAACTTGCCTAGGCTTTGTGAAAATGTATATAATCTCGCATTGGCCTATTATTTTTCGGGGAATGAAGAATATGCCAAACATGCCAGTAAATTAATAAAAGTATGGTTCTTGGATTCTGCAACAGCAATGAATCCGAATTTAAATTTTGGCCAGGCAGTAAAAGGGGTTACAGTTGGTAGGGCAGAAGGATTGATTGAAGTGCGGCATTTTATTTTCTTATTAGATGGAGTTGAGCTTTTAAAAAAATCGGAAAAATTTAAAGAGGGGAATCAGAAGAAATTAAAAAAATGGTTTTTAGCATTTTCCGATTGGATGCAAACCAGTGTAGTTGGAAAAGATGAAATGGAATCGAAAAATAATCATGGCGTTTGGTTTGATGCTACCAATTTAGCCATTGCAAAATTTATTGGAGACAAAGATTTGGCAAATAAAATCGTAAAAAGTGCTGCTGAAAGATTAGATGTTCAAATGGATGAAAATGGGTTATTTCCATTGGAATTGGCCCGTACAACTTCTTTGCATTACTCTACTTTTATTATTGATGCAT
>CAIVPY010000641.1 GCA_903907885.1 uncultured Bacteroidota bacterium | reverse complement strand
CTGGGCACGATGTTACTTGTGTTGTTAGAGAAAGCCGAAGGTTTCAGCCCAATAAAGATTTATTGGATAAAATTAAAATTATCGATTTTGATTTCCTAAAACCTACTCATGCCGAAAGTCATTTTCATGGCGAACAATTTGATGTAGCGTATTATCTTATCCATTCGTTAAAAGATACATTCGTTTCGTTGGAGGAAATGGAACGAATGTCTGCTAAATGTTTTATAAATATTGCTAAAAAAGCAAATGTTAAACAAATAATTTATTTAGGGGGAATTAGTAATGCAAATGCTTTGTCCACTCATCTTAATGCTCGTAGGCTTGTAAAAGAAGTTTTGATTGGAAGTGAAATTCCAACCACCATTTTTGAGGCTGGAATAATTGTCGGTTCGGGCAGTGCTTCTTTTGAAATAATTAGAGACTTGGTTGAAAAATTACCTATTCTCATAGGCCCACATTGGTTAAATTCAAAATGCCAACCCATTGCCATAAGAAATGTAATCACCTACCTTAGTGATTGTTTGCTTAATGAAAAAACATACAATAAAACTTTTGAAATTGGTGGCCCAGAAATTATTTCATATAAAGATATGATGAAGATTTTTGCTAAAGTAAGAGGTTATAAGCGATGGATAATTACTGTTCCTTATGTTACTACCAAAATGGCATCCTATTGGTTGTATTTTATAACATCTACAAATTTTACCATTGCTCGTCAACTTGCTGAAAGTTTAAAAAACGATGTCGTTTGTCATAACAATAGCATTCAAGAAATCATTCCTCAAGAATTAATTCCTTATGAAGATGCAATTCAATTGGCTTTTCAACGCATAAAACAAAATATGGTTGTTTCAAGTTGGAAAGACGCATCGTTGAGTAGCCTTGATCATTTAGATATTAATCAATATATTGAAGTTCCAGTGTATGGATGCTATCGTGATCGTAAATGGACTTATATTGAAGCCGATAAAGTGGAGGAGGTTACAGATAGGTTTTTTGGAATTGGTGGTGCAAACGGATGGTTTTATGCTGATGTTTTGTGGCGAATGCGAGGAATAATTGATAAGATTTTTGGTGGAGTTGGTATAGGTAGAGGCCGAAGAAGTGAATTAGACATTCACTCTGGAGACGCATTGGATATGTGGAGGGTTATACTCGCTGATAAAAAAAATCATCGATTGTTATTGTTTGCCGAAATGAAATTACCTGGTGATGCATGGCTTGAGTTTTCAATTGAACCCTATCATAATAAATTTATTTTGAAGCAAACAGCAACTTTCAGACCTAGGGGTATTGCTGGTAGAAATTATTGGTTATCGATGCTACCATTTCATTTTTTTATTTTCAGAAATATGATTAAGCGTATTTCAGGTAAGTAAAAAATACTTATCAACCTAAATTTCTTTCCAAGTGCCGAATGCAAACCCATTATTTCGCTAGTTGTCATTTTGGCTTAATTTTTATCCGAACAATTTCATTAAAACATCAACTATGCAATAATATTTTTTTGAGACATTAACTAATTAATGATGAGTTATACTGTCCAAATGAATACTTAGAAAAGCATTATCTGCCCAACTCATCAATAATAATGTTTGCTCGTTACTCAACAATGCATTCTTATGTATAAACGTATAGGAATTTAAAGGCATTTCATGCTCCTTAATTTCTTTTGCAATCTCCTCGAATTTATGTTTTTTACGTTTGTTTTTATATGAATTAAACTCTGAAAAATTTAATTCTCTTTTACCTTCATCTATATGATTAGCTAACCAAATTCCTATTGGCTGAATTTTGCTATACCAAGGATAATCGGTATGATTTGAGTGGCAATCGAAGCAACTCGTTTTTAAAATCATCATCACGTCATCAGATATTGGTAAAGTATTTGTGATATCATTGCCTCCTAAAGCATTACCATCATTGGGTGTAGGATGGTAAAGTTGAATTAGAATTAACATAATTCCTAGTACTATAGCTACCTTTTTTATTGATATATTTTTCATGTCTTTTATAATTAATCCTTACTTCGCTACATTAAACTTTTTAGAATAGGTAGTCGATTCTGTTTCGATATTTAGCAGGTAAATGCCTGCAGATTTACCTTGCATATCCATTTCAGCTTTGTTGCCATTGATGGTAGTTTTTACTTCAAACACTTCTTTACCAAATACATCATACACTTTCACTTGTTTGATATGCTCTTTGCTGTTCAATTCTACAGTTAATGTGTTGCTGGTTGGCACAGGATACAACTTCATTTCGCCCGATTTCAACTCGTTTACCGATAAGAAATCATCCAATACTTTTACTTGTCGTTTTACAGGTATGGCTGAGTTTCCGCTTGGGTCGATTAGGTAATAGGTGATAACAAAAGTACCTGGGTTTTGTGTGTTGAATGTTAAGGATGTGTTGCCTGTTTGTCCAAAATCATATCTGAGTAATGGCTGCAATGTGTTTACCGAGTAAAAATTATCGGCTATCGATACACCTTCATCAGCAAATGTTGCAAAACGATGTACACTCACTATTGCCGAACCATTTAATGACAGTAATGGTTTGCGTTGTTTTACTACATTCACACTACGAGTTATCGTGGCTGTGTTGCCCGATCCATCTGTGAGGATGTATTCGATATTGGCTGTTCCCAACACTTTGTTGTTTAGGGTTGAATTTGTTTTTACACTCAACGCATTCAATGGCCAGTAGTTATCGTCAACTGTATATCCTGGGTCGATAAAATCATCTCCTACTTCTAAGTTCATTGGGTTATCGCCTTTTAATGCTATTGTTGGTGCTATCAAGTCTTTCACTTGCACCTGCAATAACAATGGTGTAGCTTCGTTACTGAAACTATCGCTTGCTGTGTATATTAAATTGTAGGTTCCTATGTTGTTGGCATTCACTTCACCTATCACACTCATATCGCTGTTGCGTAATGGTCGTTGGTAGTTGTCTGTTATGCTTACTACTTTTTTACTCATCGCATCAAACACAGTATTAACTTGCTGTACATATGGATTTTGTTTGGCTACAATTACAGGTGCCAAGGTATCTACCACACTTATGATACG
>CAIVPY010000640.1 GCA_903907885.1 uncultured Bacteroidota bacterium | reverse complement strand
CTGAATATGAAAAACAAAAAGCCACTCTGCTTTAGCTTTATACTTGATAATTGTTTGGTTAGAATTTAATCTTTCTGATTTGCATTATATTTACACTTTCAAATACAATATAATATTGATTAATATTCAGCCAATAGAAGAGTTTATTAAAAGTGTTGAAAAGCATCCAACTATTGATGTTCGTAGCCCTTCAGAATTCTCACATGCGTTTATCCCTACTGCTAAAAATATTTGTCTGTTGAATGACGAAGAACGAAAAGTTGTTGGAATAAAATACAAAAAAGAAGGTAATCAAGCAGCAGTTGTTTTAGGGTATGATTTAGTAGGGACAAAGTTTAGCACTTTTATTAAAAAAGCATTAGACATTGCTATTAATAATGAAATAAATGTTTACTGTTGGCGTGGTGGGCTTCGTAGTAATATTATAGCTTTTGTACTTCACACAGCAGGATTTAAGGTAAATCTTTTAAAAGGAGGCTATAAGGCTTTTAGAAATTGGACGAGGTTAGTTTTACAAACACAAAAAAAAATTATAATTATTGGGGGTAAAACAGGTTCAGGAAAAACTTTAATAATTGAGTCATTACGAGAAAAAGGTGAACAGGTAATTAATCTTGAAGCCATTGCAAATCATAAAGGGTCAGCATTTGGTGCATTAGGCCAATTACCTCAACCCAGCAATGAGCAATTTGAAAACATATTGGCATTGCTTTGGAATAAAATAGATTGTAATAAAAGTTTATGGCTCGAAAACGAAAGCCGAACCATTGGAAGTAATGTGATACCATTATCAATATTTGAACAAATGAGGGAGGCAATAACCCTTAATATTCAAATACCGCAAGACGAAAGAATTAATTATATTATTCAGGAATATGGGTGTTTTGCTAAAAATGAATTAATTACAAATACTACAAAAATCAAAAAAAGACTAGGCAATTTAAGACTAGAGCAAACTCTTGAATATTTAAACCAAGATAATATTGAAGCTTGGGCTATAATGATGTTAGAATATTACGATAAATCATACATTTATGGTAATAGCAAACGTGAAGACAATAGCATTGTCTCGTTTGATTTTAACAATTTAGATGCCAATAGTATTGCCGAAAAACTAATTGAATGGGAGAAAAATTATGACAAAGTTAACACAGTTTAGCAGAGGCTCGGGGTGTGGATGCAAGATAGCTCCAGCCGATTTATCTATATTACTTCAAACAGATTTTAAATCACCCTTAGATTCGAATCTACTTGTGGGTAATGCTAGCAATGATGATGCTGCTGCTTATGCTATAGGCAATGAAAAGGCTATTGTAAGTACTACTGATTTTTTTATGCCAATGGTTGATGATGCATATACATTTGGTAGGATTGCAGCATGCAATGCCATTAGTGATGTATATGCTATGGGTGCAAAACCCATCATGGCTTTAGGCATACTTGGGTGGCCATTATCTAAATTACCTGCCACAGATGCTCAACAGGTGCTTGATGGTGCAAGAAGTATGTGTTTTGAAGCAGGAATAAGCCTTTGCGGGGGACACAGTATTGAAAGTGTTGAGCCGTTTTTTGGTTTATCGGTAAATGGTATAATTGATGTTAAAAACATTAAACAAAACAATACGGCCAAGGAGGGAGATTTTCTTTTCTTAACTAAGCCTATTGGGGTTGGTATTCTATCAGCAGCCTTCAAAAAAAATATTTTAAGAACAGAAGACTATAAATTGATGGTTGAGATTATGACAACTTTAAACAAAGCAGGGAATTTATTGTCGGAAATAATAGGTGTGAATGCAGTTACAGATGTTACTGGCTTTGGTTTATTGGGACATTTATCCGAAATGACAATGGGGTCAAACCTATCAGCCGAAATATATTTAAAAGATATACCACTGATTAATGGAATTGAATTTTATACCCAACAATTTTGTTATCCAAATATCACAACCAAAAATTTTAATGCATACAGTGCTACTACACATGGCTTAAATGGTTTAGAATTTATTACACTATGTGACCCTCAAACCTCAGGAGGCTTACT
>CAIVPY010000639.1 GCA_903907885.1 uncultured Bacteroidota bacterium | reverse complement strand
TAAAAGGAAAGTTTTCGCGAAGTAGTTTTTGATTGAGTGCCACATTCGCCTGAATATCGCCATCAACTACCATGGATGGGTAACGCTCTTTTAAGATGTTCCTAACAGAAGCCATTTTTGCAGGTGTTTCGCCTTGTGCCGAACCAAAATTTGAATACGATAATAAGGCTATTCGTGGGTTAAGGTTAAAGTTTTTAACAGCATTATAGGTTAGAGTAGTTATGTCAACCAAGTCGTTTATGCTTGGGTTGATGTTAACTGTAGTATCGGAGAAAAACAAAGGCCCTTTGTTGCTTAACATGATGTACATGCCTGCCACTTTACTTATGCCTTCTTGCTTTCCAAATATCTGCAATGCAGGTTTTATGGTGTTTGGATAATTCTTAGTTAACCCCGAAATCACGGCATCTGCTTCGCCAAATTCAACCATCATTGGAGCAAAATAATGCCTATCTCTCATTACTTTTTTAGCTTCGTGCAAGGTTACACCTCTTCTAAAACGCTTTTGGAAAAACCATTCAGCATATTCATTAAGTTTAGCTTCCTCTTCTCTTGGGTCTATTATCTGAACACCATCCAATTTGATATTGTTCTCGTTAATAATTTTTTGAATTTTCTCTTTGTTTCCAAGTAAAATAGGAATGGCAATGCCATCATCTTTTACAATTTGAGCAGAGCGCAATATTTTGTAATTATCTGCTTCAGAAAATACAACACGTTTAGGATTCTCGCGGGCTTTATTACCAATGGCTGAAAGGAAATTACTTTCTTTGCCCAATCTAGCTAACAACTTATGGTTATATGCTTCCCAATCGGTAATTTGTATTCGAGCCACACCCGAATCCATGGCAGCTTTGGCTACAGCAGGCGACACTGTTGTTATCAAACGAGGGTCTAGTGGCTTAGGAATGATATATGTTTTACCAAAGGTTACATTCTTTTCATTGTAGGCCAAGTTCACAATTTCGGGCACTTGTTTTTTTGTCAATTCGGCCAAGGCACGAACGGCAGCAATTTTCATTTCCTCATTAATTTTGGTGGCACGTACATCCAATGCGCCCCTAAAAATATACGGAAAACCCAGTACATTGTTCACCTGATTAGGATAATCGCTGCGGCCTGTGGCTATAATCATATCTTTACGAGAGGCTACTGCCAATTCATACTCTATTTCAGGATTTGGATTGGCTAAGGCAAACACCACACAATCTTTAGCCATGCTTTGCAACATAGCAGGTGTTACCACATCTGCTTTAGATAAGCCCACAAACACATCTGCACCTTTCATGGCATCTTCTAGGGTGTGAATATCGAGTGGCGTGGCAAATTGTATTTTTGTTTCGTCAAGGTTAGGAGAATCTATACGAATCACACCTTTGCTATCGCACATGATAATGTTTTCCTGCTTCACCCCAATCGAAATCATCAGCTTGGCACAGCTAATGGCAGCTGCCCCTGCACCATTGTATATCACCTTTACTTCATCTATCTTCTTGTTAACAAGCTCCAACGAATTAAGCAGTGCCGCACCTGTGATAATGGCTGTACCATGTTGGTCATCGTGCATGATGGGAATATCGAGCTCTTCCTTCAACCTGCGTTCTATTTCAAAACACTCAGGGGCTTTGATGTCTTCAAGGTTTATTCCCCCAAAAGTGGGGCTGATGTTTTTAACGGTATTGATAAATTCATCTACATTTTTGGTGTCAATCTCGATATCAAACACATCAATATCTGCAAAAATTTTAAACAACAAACCTTTACCTTCCATAACGGGTTTGGACGCCAAGGGACCAATATCTCCAAGGCCTAACACCGCTGTTCCATTTGATATCACAGCCACCAAATTTCCTTTGGCTGTATATTTATAAACGTCTGATGGCTCTTTGGCTATTTCTAAACATGGCTCTGCCACTCCTGGTGAGTAGGCCAAACTTAAGTCTCTCTTGGTATTGGTAGGCTTGGTGGGCACTACTTGAATTTTTCCAGCAGGAAATTTACTATGGTACTTTAATGCGTCTTCTTTAAGTGTTGACATGGTTGAAACTTTGAGCAGCAAGTTTAAGGCTAAATATGTTTATTTAATATGAATTCTCTCAGTTAGGCAATGTTGTCAGTTCGAGCGTAGTCGAGAACGGGTTTGGAAGAAGAGTCTATCTATGTCTCGACTTCGCTCGACATGACAGACTTCGCTCGACATGACAGACTCTTTGTGAGATAACAAACTTTTATTAAAATTAACTGCTTTTGTCAGTTCGAGCGAAGTTGGCTCCTGTCAGTTCGAGCGAAGTCGAGAACAATTAAACGAAACCATTATATTCGTTACAAAATTAAAACTATGCTTAAACATTTATATGTCTATATGCTTAAATGTTCTGACAACTCATATTATGTTGGTGTTACAAATGATGTTAATCGTAGATTAGATGAACATAACTTAGGTGAAAAAGCTACTGCATACACCTTTAGTAGACGTCCTGTTGAACTTGTGTATTTTCAATTGTTTTCAGATTACAATCAAGCTATTAATTGGGAGACTCAGTTGAAAAAGTGGAGTAGGAAAAAGAAGGAAGCATTAATTATGGAAAATTGGAATAAAATTAAAGAACTTTCTGAATGTAAAAATGAAACCTCTCATAAGAATTTCAAACAGGAATAGTGTTTTTTACTCATAACAAAGCTCCTGTCAGTTCGAGCCAATTCCTCATTTGTCAGTTCGAGCGGAGTTGGCTTTTGTCAGTTCGAGCGTAGTCCGTATTTGTCAGTTCGAGCGAAGTCGAGAACAATTTGCCTATGGTTGGTGTTTAGCGAAGCGTCACCGACCATAATTAAGTGTTTCGTGATAACATCAACCGTGGGCAAAGCGTTTTAAGGTTTGGATTGTAGGGCAAATGCTCAACAAAGTTGCGCCTTATAGCTATGTTGTTAATTGTAGTTAGTATTTCCATAGTATGTGTGAACCACCCCTAACCCCTCCAGAGGAGGGGAACAAGCACCCATTGAACCTTCCAAAGGAGGGGAACGAGAGCAGTTTGGGGATTAGTCTATTCTTTTTTTATTTCATTCGTTGGCAATTTATATTTCTTTTCCGAGCCAAATTCCCCTCCTTTGGAGGGGTTAGGGGTGG
>CAIVPY010000638.1 GCA_903907885.1 uncultured Bacteroidota bacterium | reverse complement strand
AGTAAGACGATAGATTGGTATTTGAATAACAAGGAGTGGCTGGATGATGTCACCAGTGGCGGATATCAGTTGTATTATGATACGATGTATAGGAAGGTTTAGAGGTTTAGAAGGTTTAGGGGTTTAGAAAGTTTAGAGGGTTTAGAAGGGTTTAGAGGAGTTTACAGGAGTTTAGAGGGTTTAGGAGGTTGAGATAGTTTAGTTGAGGAGTTTTAGTTTACATTAATTTTTTTTAATTTCATAAATGTGATAAAGGTTTATTCATTTGAGAAGCTGGAATGTTGGCAGCATGCAAGAAAACTTTCTGTGTGGATTTATCAGCACACAAAAAATTTTCCTGCTGAAGAAAAATTTGGTATTGTTTCGCAAATGAGGAGGGCAGCAGTCTCTGTGGCGTCCAATATTGCTGAAGGAACATCACTTAAATCAAAAAAAGACCAGGCAAATTTTAGTGTAATTGCGTATAGTAGCACTATAGAACTTTTAAACGATCTGATAATTTCAAACGATTTGGCTTTTTTAACAAATAAGCAATATACAGAAGGGCGGGAATTAATAGAAAGACAAACGTTTTTAATCGCAAGTTTGCGCCAATCACAATTGAGAAAGAAGACATAACTAAACTTTCTAAACAAACTAAACCCTCTAAACCTTCTAAACTTTCTAAACCCCTAAACCTTCTAAACCCCTAAACTAACAATGAAAGGAATAATCTTAGCAGGCGGCTCCGGAACCAGGCTTTACCCCATCACAATGGGAATAAGCAAACAATTGATGCCCATATACGATAAACCCATGATTTATTATCCGCTTAGTACGCTGATGTTAGCGGGTATTCGTGATATATTGGTGATTACTACGCCAGAAGACCAGGAGCAGTTTAAGCGTTTACTCAAAGACGGCAGTCAGTGGGGATGTACAATACAATATGCAAAACAGGAAGTACCCAATGGACTGGCGCAGGCCTTTGTGATAGGAGAAGAATTTATTGGTACAGACAGTGTGGCGCTGGTATTGGGCGATAATATTTTTTATGGCAGTGGTTTTTCTAAACTGTTACAACAATCTGCAGCCAACGACGGTGCTACCATTTTTGCTTACCCGGTAAGTGATCCCGAAAGGTATGGCGTGGTGGAATTTGACGATGCATTGAATGCCATCAGTATTGAAGAAAAGCCTAGTAAGCCAAAGAGTAATTATGCTGTACCCGGACTCTATTTTTATGACAATGAGGTGGTGAAGATTGCCAAAACTATTGCCCCCAGTGCCCGCGGTGAATATGAAATAACCACGGTAAATGATCAATACCTGCAAATGAGAAAATTGAAAGTGGCCGTACTCGATCGCGGCTTTGCCTGGTTGGATACAGGCACCTTCGATAGCCTGAGCGATGCCACCGAATATGTACGGGTGATAGAAAAAAGACAGGGATTAAAAATTGGCTGCCCTGAGGAGATTGCTTGGAGGATGGGCTTTATTAATAAGGAGCAATTAAATAATCTGGCAGAGGAATTGAAGAAGAGTGGGTATGGGGAGTATTTGAAGAGGATTGCGCAATAAAATTTATCAAAATAATAGGTATTAATAATTCCGTGAATTTAAAAATACATATTGTTGATAAGCAAAAACAAGTATATAACCCCATGACAGGCATACTGTTACTAGGATTTCAATGGGTTAAAAATTGTATGCTGGAATTAAAATTAAAGGGATCATAAAATAAAACATGGCCCATAGTAATTTATAGTTACATGAGTATTTATAAAAAAATTATATCATTTGCAAAATCAGAGGCTTTTGCTACTGCAGGGATATATACTTTCACAAATTTTTTCGCTAAAGGAGTAGCATTTATTTTACTTTTTGTTTATTCAAATCCCCTTTATATAAGTGTAGAGGAGAATGGGCTACTTAGCTTACTAAGTAGCTCGATACTATTTCTCGCCCCATTTGTATACCTAGGTGCACTTCAATCAACCAGTACTGATTTTTTTAAATTAACTAAATCAGAATTCAAAGATTATTTTACTACTAGTTTTGTACTCCCCTTAGTTGTAACCTTTCTTTCCATTGCTGTTTTTTTTGTTTTCTTTGAAACCTTTTCTAAAAATTTTAGTTTTCTAAAAATTTTTATTTGGCTTATCCCAGTACTTGTTTTTCTGACTTTTTGTAGTGAGCAATTTGTAACATTAATTCGGAACAATAACGAGCCATTCAAGTACTTAAAAGTTGGCATTGCTCGTTTAGTTTTTGATGCAGGTATTTCTATTGGGTTGGTTGTTTTTTTTGCTTGGCACTGGAAAGGGCGCGTGGCAGGTATTTTGATAAGTCAACTTATTATTGCAATAGTGGCATTCTTTTATTTTAAAAAAAGGGGTTTTGTATTCGGAAAGGTGAAAAAGCAATATTTAAAGGAAGAATTGATATTTGCCCTACCCATTATAACAATGCAGTTGTCAATTTTTTCGTTGACAGCTTCCGATAAATTTTTTCTTGCAAAATATGAAAACAATCATGCAGTAGGGGTTTATGGATATGCTTGCATCTTTGCTTCCATTGTTAACATTTTTGGTACGGCACTTATGCAATACTTATTGCCTAAAATATATGCCTATCTATCCTCAGTATCCATCAATTACTATGCTATAAAGAAACATTTTATAATTTTCTTGGCGGCAACTTTTGCTGTGCTAGCATTAGTAGTTTTAGTTACACCTCTCATGTATAAATATTTCATTCACGAAAGTTATCATCCAGGGCTTAAATATTTATATTTAATTGCCATTGGTTATTTTTTTTGGGGGATAACCTATTTCTTTTATTCATTTTTACTATATCATAAACAAAAAAGGAAAATTCTTTCACTGGCCTTATTGGGAATACTTATTAGCCTATTATCCAATTGGTTCTTTATTAAAAAATTTGGTGAATTTGGTGCAGCATTTTCCGTATGTTTCAGTTACTTTGTTTTTTTGTGCCTAACGATAATTTTTACATTCGATTTTGGAAAAAAAATAATTTTCTCCTTTAAATAGAATTAGGATACTAAAACAAAAATTGCACCTATATTGACATTTGTCAATGTGGTGTTCAAAATAAATAACTCATATGAGTGCACATGTAATCAACAAATGAATATTCTAATATTTTTCCCATACAACAAACGCACAGTAGAGCTGCAATCTGTAATAGAAATGTATGTCAATAAGGGGCATCAAGTTTTTTTACTTACCCTTACGCCTAAAGGTAGATTGCATCAAATTGCTACTGCATTAGGGGCTTTATGTTTATCATGCGACACTGGTGAAAACCTTAGTCTTAAAAATATATTTACAAATGCACGTTTATTGGTTAAGACCTGTAAACTGAACAAAATTGACCTGATACTGGCACATCAACAAGTTTGTGCACTGCCATTAATATTTGCGCAACCTTTTTATGAATGTCCTGTATATTATATTCGGCACAATACAGACGAAGGATATGCGCTTAATCCCATAAAATCAAGAATCCTTAATGCCTTTATTAACAGGTTTTCAAAAAATATCATTGCGCCATCAGATATTGTTTATAAATTTTTAAGAGAAATTGAAAATGTGCCGGCTCGGAAATTGCTAAGGATTAACTATGGGTACAATTTTGATCAATATGAAAAACCAATTAAAGCAATAGTTGAAAATATTAAAAAGGAGTTCAGCTCCTCT
>CAIVPY010000637.1 GCA_903907885.1 uncultured Bacteroidota bacterium | reverse complement strand
GAAATTGTATTGTTGAATTGTAAAGAACCATCAGCATTGAACGATATAATTTGAACATCGTCATAGTTATAAACCGTTCGGCTATTGGTTTGCGGGAAACCATTTACATAATAGGTATAGGTTTGTTTGGATAGGTAATATTTTTCGGCTAAAAGCAAACAACCCCCATCGCTGCGAGCTACCATTTTCCGAATATAGAGGTCGCTCAAATCATCATTACTTTTACTATTATATCGTTTGCTTATGAAATCTATGGGTAAATTTTCGAATCTTTTGGTAGTTAATTCGTTTGTAGCCAAATCAAGTACATAATAAAAATAACCAGCAATTTTTTTACTGTTATCGGCCGAATAAAAACCTGCAATTGATATTTTTTTACTGTAATTATTCAAACACATTCCTATCTCTTCAATAAACGCATCAGCCTGCCCCACTTCGTATTCAAGCATTTTATCCATACCCAAAAAGTAGGTATATAAAAAGAACGAACGAGGGTCGGAAGCCCTTTTTTTAGTACCTGGTTTAGGATAGTCAATCAGCAAGTACGAATCACCTTCGTTGCTCATATCATACGATGTGATGAAAATATCGTCAATAGAATAAGGGACATCGTAGCGTTTGCCATACTGCTGCTGCATGTTTAAGTTAAAACTAAAGAGATTAAGATTACTGCTGTTTTTCTCCTTTCCGATAGAAAGAAACATTACACCAATAAATTTTTTTTCGCTCGAA
This sequence comes from uncultured Bacteroidota bacterium, assembly GCA_903907885.1. Lineage (GTDB taxonomy): Bacteria > Bacteroidota > Bacteroidia > UKL13-3 > UKL13-3 > RGVD01. Next base: position 5,447 of record CAIVPY010000637.1, on the reverse strand, counting down.
TGTTTGATGTAAAAGTGTGTTTTGTTGTCTATCTCATCGCTATTTGTTGAGATTATAACTTGAGCCGTACCAATGGGTTTTAAATTTTCATCAAGTTTTTGCAAAAGCAAGTCAATATTATTGCTTACCGTGTTTTTGGCACTAATAAATACATATAAAGTATTGTCAAACAAAAGAACCCTTTCAAGAATACCATTGATATTTACAGGCATTGGAATACTTAACTCTTGGGCCAAATTGCTTTTATATTTTTCAATAATCACATCCTTGCTAAAGGCATTGTCTTTGCAACGCAATACATATATACCCGAAGTACTCTCGCCCACAATTTGCGAATAACCCGTTTTAGATTTTATCTTCTGAGGGTTGCTCCACTCTACAGATTGAGCTTGAGTTGCGGAAAGGCAAAGACATAAAAGTATTATTATTGAAATGCGTTTTAGCATAAATTACCCAATAAATTTGTATGGCAAAATAAAGATATTATTTTAATTCAGTGTTTAAATTAAAAAACTTGATTTACATTCTTTTATGTATGTTTGATAAAAGTTTCATTGATGAAAAGAAAAATATTTATTTTGATTCCATTGATAATTTTTGCTAAGCAAAACTTTGCACAATTTGCGAACCCGTATAAAATTAACTATAATTATTACTACACTTTTGATAGCACCTACGACACTTTTTTCGGATCTACAGTACATTCAATCTATCCTTATACAGTTGTGAAATCTTACACTAATATTAATGGTGACAGTGTTTATGAATTTAGTAAAACAGTAACCTCTGATAACAGTGAGTGTATGAAAATAATCAAACCGAGTATTTTAGGGAAAACCTTCACCATACTGGATAGTGGCAGATTTTTGATTACAACATTTTCAAACGACACCATTTATTTCCGAACGACAGATACTATAGGCTCAACATGGAATTGTTATAGAAATGATACCTTAAATTTGATTATTGATGCAAAAATTGAGAAAAGAGAATTGCAAGAAGTTTGTGGCGAATTAGATACAGTTATTACATTTAAATTTAAAGTGTATGATAAAAATAAAAAGCCAATCCAGTCACATTTTTTAAATTTTTGTAGGGTTCAATTGTCATATAATCATGGCTTCATTGAAACATTTAGTCTGCGAAGTTTTCCAAATTTTGAAAGTTATTATAACAGTCCTTCATTACATATATTTAAACTCACAGGAATAGCCAATTCTAATTTGTCTGATAACAAGGGAATCACATCATTCTATAGACATGAGTTATATAATTATGATGTAGGAGATGAAATACAGGAGTACCATGCTTTTGCAAATAGGGCTACTTCATATTCATATGGCGATTCTTATCATTATTATTTAATAAAAAAAGTTATAGATAAAATAATCAAAAATGACACTGTTAAATACAAAATAGAAGAACATGTTTGGTCTCATTCTTCAAAAATCTCAACCGAAGGATTGGAATCTCAAATAGTTGATACATTAACAAATGCTATAAATACCTTGTTGATACGAATAGATTATAATAATATTTATACTCCATCTTTATTGCAGGAATATTCTGGAGCTATTGAATACTTTGACGATAACAAGTCTTATCGGTACTCCGATTATTCAACATTAATCAAAAGGAATGATACGTGTTATGGTACTAACGATGACCCCTATAGTTATAACCATCAATCATTTGCTTATACTGGCATTGGTGGCTATTATTATTATTCAAGTTATAGTGGTCAATTTATGCAAAGCAAGTTATTATATGTAAAAAAAGGAAACAAAATTTTAGGAACCCCCTATCCATTTGCACTAGGAATTAACGATAAAGCTGAAGAAAGTCTTATTAAAGTATATCCCAATCCTGCTAATAATATTTTACATATAGAAACTGCTAATAAATACCTGGATTTTGAGTTATTTGATTTTTGGGGTAATCAGGTTTTGAAAGAAGGAAACAAATCAGAAATAGATATTTCAACTATTGATAATGGAATTTACTATTACAAAATTTCTAATAATGATGTAGGATTTTACTTTACTGATAAACTAATTATTCAGCATTAGATATATTTTTGTAGAATTTATGTCATCACACCACATTGTAAAAGACAAACAAGAGCCAGCTCTAATTATTGCTAATGGCGAGGCCTGTAGTTATGAATTATTATCTCAATTACTAGAATGGAGTCCAACGGTTGTGGTGCTTGATGGTGCGATTACCCGAGTGCTAGAGTTGGGTATAAAAGTAGATGTAGCCCTTGGCGATTTTGATAGTGCGAAAAATATTGAACAACTGCTTGCAGACCAACAACCCGTTAAGATTGTACACACACCCGACCAAAACAAAACAGACCTAGAAAAAGGAATTGAACACCTGATAAACGAGGGTCATAAGGCTATAAACATCCTTTGGGCTACTGGTCGCAGGGCCGATCATACCATTAGCAACATTACCAATATTGTACGCTACAAATTAGAAGTAAGTATAGTGTTATATGATGATTACTCTAAAATATTTTGTTTGCCCAAGCATTTTGAAAAATGGTATGTAAAAGGTTTCCCCATTTCGTTAATACCTGTTGGAGTTGTTAGTGGCATTCATAGTAGTGGTTTAAAGTATAATCTTAAAAACGATACCCTTACCATTGGCTACAGAACAGGAAGCAGCAACGAAGCAGAGCAAGAGGGTGTGGTAAAAATTTCTTATGAATCAGGAGATTTAATAATGATGGAGTGCCATGATAGAATGTTGGCAGAATAATGCATAATTTTTTATTTTACCAATAATCACTAAACGTTGAAGTAAATTATTGGTTATTATTTGATTTGAAAGCATACCCAATACTAATTGCTGGCATTATGCTTATAATGCTTAGAGATCTAAAAACCTTAGGTGATTCTCTATCTAAAAACAAATGCGCAAAGCCCGTTTTATTGGGGTCTTCGTGTTTCGATCCCACATTGTATAGGGTATTGATAACGCATAACTGTGTGGATTCATCTTGGTGATGAATAACGGTTAAACCATTGTCTAAGGTGAATGTATTGTATTGAATCAAAATGTATTTGGTGTAAATAAAACCGAAACAAAAATACAATTAGATTGAGTAGCCTATAACTAAGTAAATAACAATGTGTAAAAAGGTGTACAAATTTGACAATTAGGAGAACAAAAGGAACTAACAAAAAATCCCGCGATGCGGGATTTTTTGGGGTTTATTACAGAATTGTAAATTCTTATTATCAACGCTTTCTATTTGATTCAGACCAATCATGTTGTGTACTTTTTTAAACAGTCCTAACGAGTGTGTTAGCTATGTGTTAGTCTGGACAATTACTTGGCGTTACAGAAATGAATATGTCTGTAGGAGAATTAGAAACAGTCTTCGTACATTTGCCTTTATTAGAACATGGAGTACACGCCATACCAAAAGGTACACAACCTAACGCTTCAGAAGAGCAATCAGAAGAGACACAACTTGTAGTATAGCTATATAACATTAAACAAGTTGTGTCAGATTGTTTCAGTTCTATTGATGCTTTCATCATATCGCTCTTCATTGTTCCCGATACAACCAAGTAGTATTTTGTTGCGTCTTCATTCGGAAGAATTTCTATGTGATTTAGTTTACATGGATTTATATTGGCAGTAATAAATTTCTCCCAATCAGTGCGTAAAACAGTTGAATCGGCCACAAATGATGCTACCCCCTCATGCAAGGTTCCAATTACAATAATAGTGTCACTTGAACTTGTTAATGATTCTGATTTGTCATTTGACTTGCTGTTTTCCTTAGGGTTATTGTTACAAGCAATTACAATAACCGATAATAAAAAAATGACAATGGTTTTAATTTGTGTTTTCATGGTTTTAATAGTTTACTCAAAGCTAGCAAACAAATAAATGAATATCCAAATTTAATTTTGTTGACACCATAAAATTTTTATTAGACCTCTTTCATAATTGAAAATTGTAAATACCAGCAATTAAATTTAGCCTCAATGTAAATCTTTTTCTTCTACACCTATATTTCTCTGCTAAGACCCTAAATATTTTCAGACTTCTTATCACATTTTCTACGGTAACCCTGCTAGAAGATATTGCTTGATTGTTTTCTTTATCTTCTTTTGATAACGGATTTTTTTTGCTTCTCTTTTTCGGTATCTCGGTATTGGTATGCTTCTTTTGTAATCCTTGATAGCCCGTATATACTTGTGCCTTGATAGTTGGATGGATAACCGTTTTACTTTCTTTAAACAACCTAAAGTCGTGCATTCGACCTTGCGCTCCTGCAACACAAATTATCTTTTGTGTTTTTTTATCTACCACTACTTGACTTTTTAGTGTGTGTCTTTTTTTCTTGCCTGAATAATACTTGTGTTGTTTTTTTAGGTCTTTCTATCGGGGTTTCTGCTACATCCACTAATACTATTTCAAAATTGTTTGCCTCTTGTAATACTTTTTTACCTGGCAAATGAAACAAGTTACTTTTTATCAAAAGCTTTTCTAAGTCTGTAATAATACGCCAACATTGAGTTTCACTGATGCCATAGTCTGCACTTATATGAAGAAAGGTTCTGTACTCTCTATAGTACATAAGCATCATCAGTAATTTGTCTCCTTCGCTTAATTTTGGTTTGGGTCCCCGTTTATTACCAGCAATTTTATGTTTTGATGTTGAACTTAACTTTGTTATTTCTACTATCATTTTAGCGAAAGTTTCCTTATGAACGCCTACCAATCGCTTGAATAAAGTCGGTTTATAGTTTTTTATTTCTTCCCATTTCATACGGAAAGTTCCACTTTAAATTTCTTTTCTTCGAATATGAAGCTAATTACTTATCTTTATTGAATGTGAATTATGAAAGAGGTCTATTAAAGTAAGTTTGGCTATAAATTAATCAACTAAGATAGCCATTAACTAGTTACAAACATCAACAACACTAAGCATACCAAGGGTTCCACCACAATGAATAGCAAGAATTTTTGAACCCTTTTTAAAGTAATTCTCTTCGGCCAAAGTGAAAATGGCTTTCATCATTTTGCCTTCATACACCTGATCAATTAATATCCCTGTTTGCGCAGAAAAGTTTTGAATAAAAGCCAGAAACTCTTTAGATATTTACAAAAAAAACAAGTATTTATGATTATTAATCATTTACTTGCTATTATAAAAATTCAGTTGAATGATGATAAAAAAAGTATTAATTTTATTTGTAATATTAATTTCAATTTACACAAATATAAAAGCACAAAGAGTTGTCATAATTAAAGATTCTACTTCGCAAAAGAATTATTTTTTAAGAACCAACAAAAGTAAAATAATATATAGTCTAAAGTCAAACCCTTACCAATATTATGAGGAGGAGATAATAAGTTATGATTCTTTGGGTATTATTTTTAATAATGAAAGTTTCAAACCAATCCATTATTCAGAAATT
>CAIVPY010000636.1 GCA_903907885.1 uncultured Bacteroidota bacterium | reverse complement strand
TCGAATTTGATGGACTACAACATTATACAAATCCTGATATTATAGAAAAAGACATTAAGAACACTGAAATTTACATAAGTTTCGGGTACAATGTTGTTAGAATTCCATATTTCATACAATTGACAAAAAAAGTTGTTGAGACATTATTTGGTATTGATATAAATCAAAGTTTATTTGATGAAACCATACCTTCATTAAGTCCAAAAGGGCGTAACACCCCAGCATACTTATGTCCAGCAGGTGCAAAACGAATGATGGAAGAATTTAAAAAATTCCCTGAACAGTATAAAACAAATTTTGACTTCCTTAAAAAGCTAAATGACCCATTTAAAACTGGAATAGAATTTATAGAAATTTAACATCTACAACTTATCTCATTCTTAAACATGTTTACAAGAAACCACGTGTAAATATGAATAAAGATTACTATTAACTTTCCTACTTATTCTCATTAGCCAACACAGTTGGTTTTAGTTTAAGTAGCAAGGCCAATGCCGGGCCTGCCATAATGCTTGTTACCACCGCCATGATAACAATGGCTACAAACAATTGCTCTGATATTAATTTTGTTTCGAGAGCTAACAAAGCAAGGATAATTTCCATTGCCCCTCGGGCATTCATCCCAAAACCCACAGCCAAAGCTTCTTTTGGTTTCAATCCGCCCCACCATGCACCCAAACTAGCACCAAGAAGTTTACAAGCAATGGCTAAAGCAAGCACAAGAGCTGTGATTTCGAAATTAAAATTGTTTACAAAATTTACTTTGAAACCTATGGAAACAAAAAACAAAGGAGCAAAAATATTGGTTACAAACTGCTGAACAATTTCTCTGGTTTTTTCGGTAAGATGAACAGAATCGCCAAAGGCAATACCCACCACAAAAGCACCAAAAATGGCATGGATGCCAATGTATTCGGTAAAAGCTGCACCTAAAAATGCCAAGCCAAGAGAAATGCTTAAAAATCCACCTGGCCAAGTAAAGTTTTTCTGTGCCCATGGAATGGCTTTATTTATCAATATTCGTCCTACGGTAAGCATGATGGCTGCATATAAAATGGTTAAGCCAAAAGTGAAAAGGAAATTATGACCTACTGAGCCTTTCATCATACCTAAAACCACTGAAAATAATATCCATCCCACCAAATCATCGAACATGGCAGCAGCAATAATAATCATACCTATACGGGTTCTAAAAATACCTAAATCCATAAGCGTTCGGGCTATTACGGGTAAGGCAGAAATAGACATGGCTGTTCCAATAAACAAACTAAACACCAACACATCGTTGGCATTGTTTTCGCCAAAAAGGTTATAGAAATTGGATGCAAAAAAATAGCCTAATGCAAAAGGAATTATCAAACCCACAAAACTGGTTTTAACAGCTGTACTTCCTTGTGAGCGTATCAATGATAAATCTACCTCCATACCTGCCACAAAAAGCAGCATGATTACCGAAATAGAGGTGATACCACTCATGGCAATAGATACATTGCTTCCAGAACTGAAGATAATGCCACTTATTTCCGGATAATATCTTCCTAGTAAACTAGGACCTAAAAGCACCCCTGCCACTAATTCACCTACCACCAAAGGCATACGAAACTTGCGAAACATCTCGCCAAACAAACGAGCAATAATAAGCATCATTCCAATGCTTAATATTAAACTGAATACTTCTTTATGTGAGAGTTGGCTCATTGGATTAAAGTATCTTCCTCATCTTGTTTAGGATTTACAATTAATAGGTTACAAGGCAGGTCGGCCAGTGCGTGTTCTATATCGTGGGGGAATACCCTATCTAAAATATTCATTTTTCTATCAGGAGAATTTAATACCAGTAAATCTGCCGAGTTTACTCTAGCAAACTGCGATATTACATAACCAGGCTTGCCTTCAATTCTTTTAATAATTAACTGCAAATCGCCACAATCGCTACATCTTAAAATCTCCTCCAATTTTTCATCTTCTTCTTTTTGTATTTCATCCTTGTGTTTATCTACTTCGTGTTCCAATAATTCATCGCTTCTGATAATGGCAAGTTTTGATGGATCTGATTCTTGAATGATGTTAACTACATTGGCTTTATAGGCTTTTGCTAATGAAATAGCTACCGACATGGTGTTTTCGGTTTTAGGGTGGTCAGTTCCTTCTACTACAAGGTTTTTAAATCCATTTGGTTTGATAGAAGGTTCGGTAAGCATAAGCATCGAGCATTTTACTTTGCGGATTAATTTTCGAGCAACAGAACCCATCACATATTTTAATATGCTTTCTTTTTCGAGTGCACCAGCTACCAATAAATCTACTTGCTCCCTTTGACAAATATCCAAAATTGCTTCAACAGGTTCTCCTTTATCCCAAATGATTTTGTTCTGAGGCGAATCAAGTTCAAACCTATGCAAAAGGTGAGTTAAATATTGCTCTTGCTGCAAAGAATGCTCACCTATGTGAATGAATATTAGCCTGCTTCCTATGGTTTTTTGAAGCTCTCTGGCTTGTGCAAGTATGGCTTCAATGCGTGGCGAAAATGCCACAGCCACCGCTATTTTTTCAAATATTAACTGCTTTTCAGTTTTGCTATTTTCCATGCTGTAAACATACAAAAGTTTTGGCTTTAGTTTTCATTAACACTTTATTGCTATTTGTTTTTGAAAAATACTTTTTTTGTTATTAATTGTGTGGATGAATGCGAACCGTAAAAAAATTATTTTACATGTACTAGCTTGGCTTGTATTTATTGTTTTGCATTTTCAAGTGATTCCCAAACCTGAAGATTTTCATGGAAACGAGATGATGATAAATAAGGCTTTTAAGGCACCTCCGTTTATCGAACTTATTATTGTTTTTCTTTCGCTTATTAGCTTTTATTATTTCAATATCTATTATTTAATTCCTAGATTATTGGCTAAG
>CAIVPY010000635.1 GCA_903907885.1 uncultured Bacteroidota bacterium | reverse complement strand
TGCTTTTTTATTAATCTCCCATGATTCATCTTTTCTTTCTTTACTAATATTAAAGTTATTCATTTTTTTATATAGTGTGGCACGAGTAATTCCTAATTTTTTAGCAGCTATTGATATATTACCTTTGCAATTTATTAATGCTGTTTTTATTCCAAGCAATTCCCATTCACTTAAACTCATAGTTTCCTCACTAAATTCGCTTTTATTTATAGATTCTATTGCCTTATTTTTTGATTTTTTGTTTATTTCTAATAGAAAATCATACGGCAGATCATTAATTCTTATTATTTTATCCGTCATAGTATATAGCGTTGTACGAATGACGTTGATTAACTGCCTTATATTTCCTGGCCATGGGTGGTTATCAAATAAAGCTAAAACATCATCGCAAATATTAATGGAATCACCAGGCGATATAGAATTTATTTCACGATTCAATATTTGCTGTATGATAAAGTTTTTATCCCCACGTTCACGTAGCGGTAAAAGATGAATTTGAGCACCATTTAATCTATAATATAAATCTCGTCTAAATGTTCCAGCTTCGACTGCTTCTTGTAGATTCACATTGGTTGCTGCAATCACTTGAACATCTACTCGAATAGATTTATTTCCGCCGACAGGTGTGAATTCTGCTGTTTCTAGTACACGTAATAGTGTTGATTGCAGATCAAAACTCATATCTCCAATTTCATCTAAAAATAAAATACCTTTGTCAGCTAGCATAAATTTTCCTGCTTTTCCCGAAGACCGTGCACCTGTAAAACTCCCAGATTCATAACCAAACAATTCACTCTCAATTAAGTCGCGCGGAATTGAAGCGCAGTTAATGGCGATGAGGGGTGCATCTCTTCGTTCTCCACTGTTCTTTAATAATTGAACAAAATGATCTTTTCCTACACCTGACTCCCCCGTAACTAAAATGGGAATTTTGTGATGCTGTAATTTAACGGCTTTTTTCACAAGCAACTCTAAATCTGATGATATAGTTAAGTGTGATGAAGTATGGTCTTTAATTCCTTTAAAATGAATTTGTTTTAGTACACGCTCTTGTGCCATGATGTTCTGTGCAAGAGGAAAATGTGTATTGACTAATACGCAAATGAGATTGAGGAATGCAAATAGCGAACTCATACGTTCGCGATTATCGCTAATCAGACCAATAGTGGCAATGCAGTTACCTTTTTCATCAAGTATTGGGCAGCCAACCGTAGTATATGGATGTAATACACTTAGAAAATGTTCCATTCCTTGAAAGGCAACGGGCTTTTTCATTAGCATTGCAGTTCCAAGTCCATTATTGCCAAGTTTATTTTCTGACCAGTTTGCACCTTTGGTATAAAGTTGAGATATGAAAGCATCTGGAATCCGCTGCTCACCATTTGCATAGAGTATATGGCCCTCCGTATCAGTCAATACCATCATGACACTTGCATCTTTAAAAAATGTATAAAAATTGCAATTAAACTGTTCAATGATTTTTCTTATTTTTAGCGCGGCAGGAAGATTTTGAGTCAAATTTTCGTTTACACATATAGAATGCCAATGTGCATATTTTCCGAGTGGTAAAGCATAATCTTCAAGACAACGACGCCATGCTTCGTAAACCTCATGACGTACCCAATCCTCTTTATCAGGTAAAGAGCGTGTTTGAATCATCCACTTCCATGCTTCTATAGGCCGATCTATTTCATGTTCAAATTCATGTCTATGAAAAAACATCTCATGTGTTAATTTATCATTACGTGGCGTGCTATTTGTTTCCATTTTTCTTGATTGCTGTCTCTTGACGTATTTTTAATAAATAACGTTAATTGGCTATTAAAATACGCGAAAAATTCAAATATTGTCTTGAATTGGTGTATATGAATAGTATTATGAGATACAGTAACAAAATATAAAAAAAAGACAATGCGACATGATGTCGCATTGCCACGATTTCACTGTGGAAATCTAAGATAGGAGGTGGCAATAATGCCTTTCACACATATGTCCGCTATTTTTCATTGCGCCAGACATATCACGCAACATAATCAATTTTATTGGCGAGGATCCTCTCGCGTAGCGGCTGCCCAT
>CAIVPY010000634.1 GCA_903907885.1 uncultured Bacteroidota bacterium | reverse complement strand
ATATTGGGCACTGTTTCTAATTGGGGTGTTTAATGGACTGCTACCATGTGGCTTTGTGTATATTGGTCTTGTGGGTTCGGTGGCTACCCAAGATGCTTTTGGTGGCGCTTTTTATATGACTTTATTTGGACTAGGTACTTTGCCCTTAATGATGGCAGTGTCTATGATAGGGCAGTTTTTATCCTTACCCCTTCGAAAGCGGGTTAACAAAATCACCCCAATATTAGCTATCATTATTGGCTGTGTGTTTATTTTACGAGGAATGAATTTAGGAATTCCTTATTTGAGTCCTAAACTTAATACCGAGCAAGGAGAAGTGGAGGTGTGCCACGAACCCAATAAATAAAGCACTTTATAATGAAATAAGCCAAGTGAAAACATTCCGCCCATTTCAAGCTGTTAAAGTATATTCGCCACATGTCTATTAGGATTAATACATTTGTTTTATGATTTCGACTTTATTCAGAAAAATATTCTTGCTAATCGAATGGGTACAAACAAAACTTAACAAAAAGCAGTTTATTATTTTCTCGAGTATTTTGGTTGGCTTATCTGTTGGTTTGGCTGCCGTTCTACTAAAAATATTTGTTCATTATATATATGTGGCTGCCACATACAAGGGTTTGGGCGACTACAGGTATTTATATCTAGTTTTGCCCATAATAGGTATTTTGCTAACGGTGTGGGTTGTAAAGTATTTATTAAAAGGGAGGCTCGAGAAAGGTTTATCACATATCCATTTTGCCATATCAAAAAAATCGAGCATAGTTCCTAAAGAACAAATGTATGCCCAAATACTAACAAGCTCATTAACGGTAGGTTTTGGAGGTTCGGCAGGATTAGAAGCACCCATTGTAATTACGGGTGCAGCATTTGGTTCAAACTATTCTAGTACCTATCATCTTAGCTACAAAGAAAGAACCTTATTATTAGCTTGTGGTATTGCAGCAGGCATTGGTGCAGCTTTTAATGCACCCATTGCAGGTGTGTTGTTTGCCCTCGAGGTTTTACTTATTGACATAAGCATATCTGCATTCACACCTCTAATAATTTCGGCAGCATCGGGAGCACTTATATCTAAAATAATTCTTCAAGACGATATCCTCTTATCGTTTCGTTTATTACAACCTTTTAACTACAACAACATACCCTATTATGTTTTGCTAGGCTTATTGGCTGGAGTTGTTTCGGTATATCATTCAAGGGTTTTTATTGCAATCGAAAGTATATTTAGTAAATCAAAAGGTAAAGTTTATTTAAATGTGTTGATTGGAGGTATTGCTTTAGCTTTAATGCTTTACATTTTCCCATCATTGTTTGGTGAAGGTTATGAAAGTATTAAAACCATATCGTTACAAAAGCCCGAAATGCTGCTTGACAATAGCTATTTTGAATCATACAAATACAATGAATGGTTTGTGTTGGCCTTTGTTGGTATTTTAATTTTCATGAAAGTGATAGCCACCGCACTCACATTAGGTAGCGGTGGTAATGGTGGAAACTTTGCTCCATCGTTATTTGTGGGCTCCTATCTAGGTTTTTTTGTTGCCAAGTGTCTAAACATGCTTCATCTAACCCATTTGCCCGAAAGCAATTTTACTATTGTGGGTATGGCCGGTATTTTAAGTGGGCTATATCATGCGCCACTAACTGCTATTTTCTTAATAGCCGAAATTACTGGAGGATACAACCTAATGATTCCTTTGATGGTTGTTTCATCCATAAGTTATGCGGTATCAAAATATTTTGAACCTTTTTCAATGGATGTAAAAAGCTTAGGTTTAAGTGGAGAGGCATTAACAAATGATAGAGATAAAAATTTGTTAAGTACCATTAAAATGTCGAATCTAATTGAAACAAATTTTCAAAAAATTGCTCCCAATGATACATTAGGTAAATTAGTAGAAACCATTGCCATATCAAAAAGAAACATTTTTCCTGTTATCAATAGCAAAAATCATTTGATTGGAATTATTATTCTAGATAATGTAAGAGAGGTTATTTTTAAAAACGACTTGTACGAGAAGGTAAAAGTGAGTGAATTAATGACATTGCCTCCCGCTGTTATACTTTCGAATGAAAGTATGGATGCTGTTATGCATAAATTTGACGAAACAGGAGCATGGAATTTACCAGTGATTGAAGATGAACATTATCTAGGATTTATTTCAAAATCGAGTGTGTTTACTAGTTACAGAAGTAAGCTTAAAGATACAACAATTGTCTAAATCTATAGATTCTTTGATGCCTAGCTATTGCATGTCTATGGTTTGTTCAATTTGCAAATGTTTTTACAATTAGAAAAAGAACGAGCGAAACGCTAGCACCAACAGGGGAGTATGCTCAAACAGATTTGAAATACCTTACTTCCATTGGAAGAAAAAATAGAAAGGTAAAATGGATTAAAAAAGCCTTTATGATGATTTGTAAGGCAAAAAATAATAAGAGATTTGCCTTCGGTTGGGTTTTATCACCAAACGCTTAATTATGGTCGGTGACGCTTCGCTAAACATCAAGCATAGGCAATTTATAAATGCTTTAACACCTCTGCCTTTTCAATAAAACCAGTGTTGGTCCAAGTAATTGCTTTGTTTTTATACACCTGCAAAGTAGGCAAAGCATCAATATGCATTAGCTTACAAAGCTCTTGGTTATCGTCAGAATTTATGCGAACCACCACTACTTTATCGGCCATGTCTTTAGAAATTTCGTCAAGATATGGTTTCATCTTTTTGCAAGGGCCACACCAATCAGCATAAAAATCAATCAACACCGTTTTGTCCGTTAGCAACAAGGCATTAAATTGCTCTTGGTTCATACCTGCCGAAACAGGAGTGTTATCAGTAGTTTCGGGTAGGTTAGCACCTCTCCATTTCATGATGCCTCCGTTTAGTTCATACACCGTTTTAAAACCATTTGCTCTCAACTTGCTGGCAGCAGTCGAACTGCGTCCACCACTAAGACAATACACAAACACGGGTTTCGATTTGTCGAACGATGCCGTTTGCTTATCAAGCATATCCTCATACCAATCAAAATTCTGGGCACTTTGTATATGCCCTTTGCTAAACTCCTCAGCCGTTCTTACATCGATAATTGGTGCACTAGGAAGTTCCTTTATTTTAGCTGCAAACTCTTCGGCCGATAAATTTGTTTTACTGTTTTGTGTTTGCCCATTGCTGCAACTGTATAGTATGGCAGCTACTGTTATCATTGCAATTGAAAATATTTTTTTCATTAATTTAAATGTTGTTTAATTATTTGTTCCAATTTATTAGCCATCACCACCCCCGATTGACGCCAAACCACTTCTCCCTTTTTAAAAAGAATGAGTGTAGGCACACCTTGAATTTGGTAAGCACTTGCCACTTGAGGATTTTTGTCAACATCAATTTTTATGATACTTGAACTATCTCCTACTTTAGACTTTAAGTCCTCAAGTATGGGTTTCATGGTTTTACATGGACCACACCATTCAGCAAAAAAGTCCACTAAAGTAGGTTTTTCGCTATTAATTAAATCAGAAAATTTTGTAGTCATTTTACTTAGTTTTTACTTCTTCATAATCTACATCTATTGTGTCGTCCAATGGTTTTTGGGAAACATTAGCATTGCGTGTTGCACCAAAACATGAGCCAGAAGCACAACCAAAAGCAAACAATCCCATCGAAGCAAAATAACCACCAAAGGCCACTCCCATCCATTGCTTTGCCATAAAAGCCTGCACTATTATTACCAAACCCATAAGCAAGTATAGACCCCTTGTATAGGTCCATCCTGTCATTATTCTTTCTTTCATATGTTATAATTTACTTTGTAAACTGCTCCAACCGCCACCATTGTGTACATTGATGTACCCATTAGATTTTAAAATACCTTTTGCTGAAGCACTTCTCATACCTGATGCACAACAGGTGATAATGTTTTTATTCTTATCTTTCAGCTTGCTTAAATTGCTACTTAAAGCATCTACCGATATATTTATTGAGCCCTTTATATGTCCACCTGCGTATTCGCTCTTACTTCGCACATCCAATATGATGGCGCCTTCTTTTACCAGTTGAGCATAGTCGACTTTGGGTCCAATACCTAATAGTTCTTTTATTGTATTTATCATGTTTGTTTTAATTGTTTAACGATTGATAATAATTAACATCAAGCCAAGAGCCACCATTAATGCACTCCACACCTTGGTGTGCAAGATACTGTTTTGCTTGCCCACTTCTTCCACCCGAAGCACAACACAAAACCAATGGTTGTGGCAATCCCTTCAATTCTTCAATTCTAGTTGGGATTTCCAACAAAGGAATATTGATAGACCCCATTACGTTTCCTCCCATAAACTCACCCTGTGTACGCACATCTACTATTGTGCCTTGATTTTCTTTAATGATTTTCTCTAAGTTCATTCTCTTTTATTATTATTTTTTTAAGGCATTAACAAAAAGAACACCCATTAGCCCGCCATACAAAGTGCTATTTATAGGACTTGAAGTGATGGCACATGTTCCATTTGCACATCCAATAAAATAATAATAGGCAAAACCCAAGATTGAGCCTAAAATTATTCCGAATAAAGTGTGTTTGTACTTATTTATTAAATTCATGAATGATTTTTAAAGATGCAAACTTAACCACAAAATAATAATCGAAATGCAACAAATGTTACAGTTTGATTATATTTATTTCAACCCCACATATCTTATTACATCGGCCTTGCCTATATGATAAGCTCCTTCGTTTAGTGTTATTTCTTCGTATTTTATTTCTTT
>CAIVPY010000633.1 GCA_903907885.1 uncultured Bacteroidota bacterium | reverse complement strand
ATAATACCTTTGATAGGGTGCTGTTCCTGGTGCAAAAGCTTTGTCGTATGTGGCATTAACGGCAGTAATTCCCAATTGAAATTTCTCATAACTTAGCTGTGCATTAGCACCCACTATGGTTTGCATCACATTTTGTTTGTTTTGAATTTCGTTTTGGGTGCGGTGGTAACCCGTTAATACAATGCTTGAAAATCCATCACCATTCGACACTTGGTTTGAATCGGCTTCTCGATAGCTTGTATTGATGTATTTATGCGAAACAAAAGCAGTAATCAATAGCTTCTTGTTGATTTGGTAGGAGAGAGCTGCACCACGCATAAACTCATTTTCGTTTAATGAACGATAGGGTCTGATAGTTTCGTAGTATCTTCTTACATTCATCACATAAGCCGATTTTCGAGCGGCTAATCCTGAGCCAAATGTTAGTCCTTGCCCAAAATTGACCTGATAATCGCCTATTGCCAAAGCTATTATTTTACCAGTGTTTTTTAGCACAAAATGAAAAGAATTGAAATCAAACCCATAGGCTTGGGCTCCTGCAAAAAACTGCTCACCCATGTCTTTTTCTCCATTAAAACCTATACTCAATCTATTGCCATAATTGAACCTATAGCGTGCCACATACCTATAGGGAGAGCCAAGGTAATACTGCTTATTGCTAGCTTTTAGTTCATTCGTTTTATATCCTAACTTTTGTTGAAAATCGTTTTCGTGCATCAGAATCAACTCGTTTTTTCCTTTATGCAACATTTGCCAAAAAGGAGTTTGGTCTTGCATCCAATTTACATTTACGCCCACAAAATACTTTAAGTAATAAAGGGTTTGTTCGTCAATTTCGGGAATGACCTGCAACTCGAAAACACTCATAAAATCACCAAAATGTATCCTATGTTTGATGATGGCATCCGCTTGTGAAGGTGAAAGAAAAACAAGGCTCATCAATTCTTTTTGAGAGCATTTATTTAGGTCTAATTTATTGTTGTAATAAAACTCCAATTGCTCTTGCAAATCGGTATAGTCAATAGAAGCTTCATTGTTCTCAATCCACCTTTCGAGCAATTCTTGAACAACAGTATTTCTAGCTTTCTGTTGATTTTTTTGGGCAAAAGAATTTGCAAATACCAAACAAAACAAAATGATTGATATGAAACACTTCTTTTTCAATCAGCAAATACATAAATTAAACTCAGATGAGGCGTAATACCCAATACTTGATGATAGGATGTTGCCATATCTACCTTTAGTTTCGACCATTTGACACCCACACCAAAAGTGAGTAAAAATGGATTACTAGAGCCCCCTGCTCTGAGTATAAAACTAGGGTGGATTTTATATGCAAAACCTGTTCTATATATTTCGGGTAATCCCAATGACTTTTCAAATTCGGCATTACATAGTAGTTTATCTGAAACATTGTATGACACACCCATTCGGGCATAAGTGGGAATCTTCAAATTGTTGTTTTCGGATAATTTACTTTGGGTAGGATTAAAAAGAGATAGCCCAAAATGCCATTTTTTTGTTGGTATATATTGAATGCCTATATCACCCAAAAATGCATATGCTTGACTGTTTTCACTAATATTAACTCCAAATAAAGCCATACTAATACCTAATGAAAACTGGCTGTTTAACTTTCGAGCAATAGCCACATTAAACTTTTGTTGATTGTAAAGGTTATAACCAAAATAATTGATACTAGCACCTAAATGAAAATGCTTGAAAGGTATAAGAATATTGATATTGGAAAGGCTCAAGTTTGAAAGCCTATATTTCATTTCGTTGTAAATGGATATTTCAGCTTTATTACTCCATACCATTCCAGCTACATTGTTTTGAACGCTAAACGAGTTTGATGCTGCAATATTAGCACCGCCCATTGCTGAGGCTTCAGCGCCTAAAGGCCCAAACACCGTTTGGGCCTTAACCGAATTGACAATCAATATGAGATAAAAAATCAATTGTTTCATGAATGCAATATCTTTAAAATGGATTAAAATAAAAAATCTGCACACATAAAAATCAGATGGAATTTATGCATTAGAAGGTCTCAGAGAGATGCATACAATTCCCTTCAGTAATGTCAGAATTGAGTCTAGACATTTTTTTAGTGGAAATATTCTACTTATCTGAAAATTCTTCATTCATCATTCAAACTTCAAAAATTCAGATTAATTTGCACCCTCAATTTTCTTTCGATTTATTTCATGAAAACCATAGGACCAAAAGATTTACCCTTAGCAGAATTTCACAATGCCTTATTAACAGCCATAGCACCTAGACCCATTTGTTTTGCCAGTACCATAGACAAGGAAGGCAATCCTAATTTGAGTCCATTTAGCTTTTTTAATATTTTTGGTTCAAACCCTACCCGTTTTATTTTTTCGCCAGCACGAAGGGTGCGTGATAATACCACCAAACATACTTTGCAAAATGTTATTGAAACGGGTGAAGTAGTAATAAATGTAGTGAATTATAGCATGGTGCAGCAAATGAGCCTAGCTAGTTGCGAGTATCCCAAAGAGGTAAACGAATTTACCAAAGCCGGATTTACTCCCATTGCCTCTGAAAAGATAAAGCCTTTTAGAGTAAAGGAAAGTCCTGTACAATTAGAATGCAAGGTGGTTGACATAATTGAAACAGGAAATGAAGGTGGTGCAGGTAATTTAATAATAGTTGAAATGCTATTGATGCATATTTCGCCTGATGTGTTAACGGCAGATGGTAAAATAGACCAACATAAAATGGACTTGGTGGGTCGATTAGGAAGTGATTGGTATGTGCGTGCCAGTGGCAATGCTTTGTTTGAGGTGCCAAAACCTGCAAGAAACTTAGGGATTGGGGTAGATACCTTGCCTGATAAAATAAGATTAAGCAAAGTATTAACGGGCAATGACTTGGGTATGCTAGCCAATGTAGAGCAAATTCCGGATATGGATAGTGTAGCCATATACAAGCACATGAACAAAGATTTAAATAAGCTTCACCAAGCACATATCGATGATAAGTTTAAATTGGAATTGCTTTTGCACAAGATGGCTCAGCAACTTCTTGAAAACAACAAAGTGCAAGATGCTTGGAAAGTACTATTGAGTTAAGTGTCTGTTTTTTTGTTGTACAAATTTGTGTTCTTTTTGTACAAACATACCTACAGAGCAAAATATCCGTTTTGATGAAAAATATTTTAAACTCTGAAAACAAGCTATTTAATTATTATCTTATTCGATAAGTATTTTTTGGCACAATCTTCTCTATATAGTTTGCATAATACTTTTTTCAAACTCATATACTTAAAAAGCCCTTTAGAGAAAACTAAAGGGCTTTTTGTTTACACTAGAGTCAGTAGATATTTGCAAAAATGAAAACCAAAGTGCAGTTTAAAATTCTCATAGACAGTGATGAAATGATGGCTTGCTATGATTTATTCAAGCAATTGAACCCTAAATTAAACCAAGCCGAATGTGCTCATATGTTGATTGAAATGACTACCAATAAATATAAACAACTGATAGCCATACAAAATGATATTATCATAGGCGTTTGTGGATTTTGGATAAATACCAAAATTTATACAGGTAAGTATATTGAATTGGACAACGTGGTAGTTGATACACAAATCAGAAATCAAAACATTGGTGAGCAATTGTGTTTGAAGTTATTAGAGATTGCCGAAAAGGAGCAATGCAAGGTGGCAATGCTAGATGCTTATTTGGAGAATGAAGCAGCACACAGGTTTTATGAAAGATTGGGTTACAGAAAGAAAGGCTTTCATTTTATAAAAAAACTTAACT
>CAIVPY010000632.1 GCA_903907885.1 uncultured Bacteroidota bacterium | reverse complement strand
TGTAAATTCTATAAATTTAGCACAAAGTATTTCTAACAGTTCTATTGTATCAGCAGCAAATAATTATCAAAACTCAAGTATTATATTTAGTTATACCGTTGGTGAAAATTTCAATAGTACATTAACTAATCTAAACAATATACTATGTCAAGGATTTCAGCAGCCTTCAGATAAAATTGCTCTACGATTAAAATTGTACTTCGAATCTTACTACGAAAATGGAAGGCTTAGAAGCTCGTTATATGATGCAGATGGTATGAGTGAAATAAGTATGTGTGACACCATACAGGTATTAATACATGATAGCATAACGAATAGCATTGTATGGAATACTAAAGCCATTGTTGATACTAGTGGCAACTGCCAAATCCTCATACCAAGTAATTATATAAATACGCGAAAATCGATTGGCATAAATCATCGTGGAAGTATTGAAACATGGTCGGCTAATCCAATTGTATTAAGTGATGGCATTACTTACGATTTTACTACATCGGCAAGCAAGGCTTTAGGTGATAATTTAGCAGATATGGGTGGAGGTAAATATGCTATGTATTGTGGAGATATTAACCAAGATGGTTCCGTAGATTTTAATGATTATCCTGACTTGGATATGAGCAGCAATTTTGGATATATCGGATATTACAATACTGACTTAAATGGAGATGCTTCGGTTGATTTTAACGACTATCCCATTATAGATATCAATAGCAACAATGGGGTTCTTTCGTTTGCTCCTACCTATACTGCCATTCTAAACAAACCATCAATTGCTACCAATCCAGTATCATCCATATCGCAAACCTCTGCCGATTGTGGTGGTAATATTCTATCACTCGGGTATAATACTATTTTTGCAAGAGGTATATGTTGGAGCACAAGCGCAAACCCATCTATTTTTTTAAGCACTAAAATAATAAATGGTGGTGGCATTGGACCCTTTACGAGCAGTATGACTGGTTTAAATCCTGCTACAACATATTATGTAAGAGCATTCGCAATAAATGCTACTGACACTGCTTATGGTAATGAAATTAGTTTTACAACCCAATCATTGCAATTAGGTCAAAACTATGCAGGGGGAATTATATTTTACATTGATGGAACAGGACAACATGGCTTAGCTTGTGCAAGTTCAGACCTAGGTCAGTTTGTTTGGGGATGTAGCGGAATAAGTATTGGTACTACAAGTGTAAATCAAGGTACAGGTGCTGCAAATACAATTGCCATTGTAAATGGATGTAGCTTATCAACAAGTGCTGCAAGAACTTGTGATAACTTAGTTTCAAGTGGGCTTAGCGATTGGTATTTGCCATCAAAAGCTGAATTGGCATTAATGCGTCAAAACTTATATCTAAATGGATGGGGTTCTTTTTCTGCTGCTAATTATTGGAGTTCATCAGAGTTTAGTAGCAGCAACGCTTGGCTTCAAAACTTCAGTACTGGCACATTAAGTAATTCTTCAAAATCAAACTCAAATAAAGTTAGGGCAGTAAGGAGTTATTAATTGATAATTAGACCAAACTTTTATAAGGTTTGAAATCTTATAAAAGTTGGTAATCCTTTTCCCTATCAACCCCACTCACCAACTAATTCCACATTGTGCAATAAATCATTTCATAATTTGCTTGATAGAGGTTTCCTTCGCAGCAAAATCAAATATACATTATGAAATTCGGAACAAGAGCCATACATGCAGGCCAAGAGCCTGACCCAACAACGGGAGCAGTTATGACACCCATTTATCAAACCAGCACGTATTGGCAAGAAAGCCCTGGAAAGCACAAAGGATATGCATATGCATATGCACGTGGTAAAAACCCTACACGTAGTGCTTTGGAAAAATGTATTGCCTCATTAGAAAATGCCAAACATGGTCTTTGCTTTAGCAGTGGCATGGGTGCTATTGATGCGGTGGCTAAATTACTCCGCCCTGGGGATGAAGTGATAACAGGTAATGATTTATATGGTGGTACTTACCGAATGTTTACCAAAGTATTTGCTCAGTTTGGTATCAAGTTTCATTTTATTGATTTGTATGATGCCAATAACATTAGCAATTATATAAATGAAAACACCAAATTGGTTTGGATAGAAACACCTACCAACCCAACCATGCAAATAGTTGATATAGCCGCTTGTGCTGAAATAACAAAGAAACATAATCTCACTTTAGCGGTTGATAATACTTTTGCTTCACCCTACCTTCAAAACCCTTTGGATTTGGGTGCTGATATTGTGATGCATTCTGTTACCAAATATTTGGGTGGACATTCAGATGTGGTGATGGGTGCTCTTTGTGTGAATGATGATAAAATTTATGAGCAATTGGCATTTATTCATAACAGTTGCGGTGCCACACCGGGACCGCAAGATAGCTTCTTAGTTTTACGTGGCTTGAAAACGCTTCACCTGCGCATGAAAGCACATTGCGAGAATGGTGAAATCATTGCTAAGTTTTTGAAAAACCATCCAAAGATTGAGAAAGTATATTGGCCAGGATTTGCTGATAGTCCTAACCACGATATAGCAAAAAAACAAATGCGCGGTTTTGGTGGCATGATTTCAATCGTATTGAAAGATGCAACATTAGAAGATACATTCAAATTTGCCTCTTCGTTCAAAGTATTCACATTAGCTGAAAGTCTTGGTGGTGTTGAGAGTTTGATTAATCACCCTGCAACCATGACGCATGCATCCATTCCAAAAGAAGAAAGAGAAAAAGCAGGTGTTGTAGATAGCCTATTGAGATTAAGCGTAGGCGTTGAAGACATCGAAGACTTGCTAGAAGATTTAAAGAATGTATTGGCGTAATTCAAAATTGATTTGAAACAATTTAACTTTACTGAAATAAAATTTCCGTTATGCTTAAATTATTTCTGATATTTACTTTCCTATTTTTATGTTCAACAAACCTATTGTTAGCTCAAAGTGAGGATTCCAACTTGGTTGTGAATCCTAGCTTTGAGAACTTTCATTTCAACAAAGTATTTAACGATAAAAAATACAATTCATATGGTTATCTTTTAGATGATTTGTCTTCAAAGTCTGATACTTTGGGTTGGTACAATCCAGGTGGTATCCTTACAGCAAGTTGGGTACACTATAGTAACAAAAAAGAGAAGAAGGGATTTGAAGAATTGCACAGCATTTTACCTAAAGATGGCACCTCAATGATTGGGATTGCTTTTAACTACAAACCACTTGGATTAAACTACAGACATTATTTAGAAGGGCATTTAAAAGAAGCTCTTATAGAAGGACAAACCTATCATATTAGTTTCTATTTATCGCCCAGAGATGGCTGCACAGAAGGCGTATCGGAGATTGGCATTTATTTTCTAACAAAAAAAAATGTATTTGATAAACATTTTAATAAAGACTTTTTAATTGTTCCTGATATCGTCATTCCAATAGAACATATAACTGAAAAAGGACATTGGTATCAAATTGATATTCCCTACATAGCAAAAGGCAATGAAAAATATTTTATCCTAGGTAATTTTAAAAATGATAAGGAAACGCAATCTATAGAATTTGGCAAAAACACATCAAACAAATTTTATTCAAATGTCGCGAGTATGTCAGATTATTTGTTTGATGTATTCAGCATCTATAAAGCAATTGATATAGAAGAGAAAACGCTTAAAATGCCAAGTGACAAATAATCAAATTCTATAATTGATTATATATTTTCTATAAACAGAATATTTCACCAAGAAAAAGTCATTGAAACATCAACTATAATCAAATGAGCAGCCTCAGTCAGATCAATCTGTGGCAAACAAACTATTTCACTTCTTCAAAAAATCCAGTTTGCTTATTTTTACGACAATTGTTCCAATCATAGTAGCGACCGTTCATGGCAATATACACACCATGAGGCAAACTTTGTGTGAAGGCTAAAGCACTTCCTAAGTTGAATAAACCATCACTACTACCAAATTTATAAGGAATCATAGCACCCGTAATCACAATGGTCTTGTTGATTTTTTGCTCAGCTAAAACCTTTGCTGTATCAGTCATGGTATCGGTTCCGTGGGTTATCAAAATATGATCTTCTTCGCAACGCTGACAACTCTCTACAATGATGTTTCTATCGGTATCAGTCATCTCTAAACTGTCAATAAGCATGAGCGTTCTCACACTAATATCCAACCTCGAACGACCCAATTTTAAGATTTCATTTACATGTGTGTCTTTAAAAAAAAGTTGACCCGTTAGTTCATTATACTCCTTGTCGAATGTACCACCTGTTACAAAAATACGTATTCCCATTTTTAGCGATTGAAAGGACAAAAGTAGGACTTTTCCCTCAGATGATGTACCCTTTGAGCAAAATCGTATTTTTAGTAAATAGTCTTTTAGATAATTTCATATCTAGGACTCAGATTTTCCAAAATCCTATTATAGTTTGGGGCAATATGGATTTGATCAATTAAAAGAAATTGTTATATAGCTTTGTTTTCTTTCTAAACATTTTCATTATTTCAAACACACCCAACACCATGGCCCAAAATCCAATTAGGTCGCCATTTTGGGTAAAGAATGTTTCTTCTTTGTACAATGGTACTTTGGTCCTGAGAACGGCTTCTTTCCACCATTCAGATTGGCTTACAATATTACCTTCTTCATCTATGAAACCTGAGATTCCAGTATTCGCACTACGTGCTACCCACCTACGATTTTCGATGGCACGCAAACGAGCAAAGTCGAAATGTTGACGATAGCCGGGTGTATTGCCCCACCAGCCGTCATTGGTGATGATGCAGATGATGTCAGCACCTTTTTTTACGTAACTTGCTACATAGTCAGGAAATATAGATTCATAGCAGATTACAGGTGCTAATTTTGATTTTTGATGGGTAAAAAACACCTTGGCTTCTTTGTCGCTTGCCAGACTGCCACTTGTGCCACCCAAATTGATGGAAACTTTTTCTAAGAAACCAAATATTTCTGGATACGGCATACGCTCAACACCTGGCACCAATTTACTTTTGTGGTATATCTGCAATGAATCAAATTTGCTTAAATACATGGCAGTATTATACACATCATAAAACAAAGCATCGCTGTATTTTCTTGCGGTTATTGTGGGCTTGTTATTGGTTTGGTAAAAACGATAGGTGTCAGCACCTGAAAGCAAACCAATATTTGGGTGTTTTTCTAAAAAGATTAATACCTTTTGATATACTGCTGCATTTTGCAAATTACCTTCTTCAAGACTACCAAGTAAGGCTGTTTCGGGCATCATCACAAATTGCGTTAGGCTATCAATTTGTGTTTCAGCAAGGGCAAGAATCTTATCCGTTTGCGCCTCGGGGGTCATCCCTTCAAACTTATCCTTGTAGGGGTCAATATTGGGTTGCACCACCACTATGTCTGCCATTTGTCTTTTTATCCTAGCCTCCTTTCCATCTCTATCATTTGCTATATAAAATGACAAAAAGATTGGAGCAAACAGATAGAAAAAAACTAGGTTAAACACCTTGCCATAATTGTCAGATGGAATTCTTTCTTTCCAAGTCTTGATTAGTTTATAGAGTTTATAATTGACAAAAACCACCCACAATGAGCCTCCTGCAACACCTGTATATTCATACCACTGCACCAAAACGGGTGTATATGAAAACACATTACCCAAACTTAACCATGGGAAAGAAAACTGCCAATTTGTATGCAACCATTCGTAGGATAGCCATAGAAAAATGAATGCCCACATTTTATCGCTTTTTACTTCACGCTTTTGAATAATGTGAAAGATGAACAATGGCAATGTCATCATGAGGGTATTGATGAAGAATGCAGCTACAGCCCCTTCAGGAGAGGCATTCCAAATCCAATAGACCGTGCTACAATTAAACAAAAACAGCGATAGAAAAGTATAAGTAAAAAAGGGTAGTCTTGACGATTGAGGATGGTTTCTGCGAACCTCTGCCTCCAAATAAAACAATGGGATTAAGCCCATAAATACAAAAGGCAAAACCTTAAAAGGTTGCCAAGCCAAAGTCATAAGTATGGCTGAAATGCTGCTTAATAGTATATATTTTAGATGCTTATTTTTTACCTGCGATAACAATGACGAATTCTCCTTTAATAGTTCCGTTTGTATAATGTTCTAGTATTTGTTGAAGACTTCCATTCACAGTTTCTTCAAACATTTTTGTGAGTTCTCTGCTAATGCTTGCCTGTCTTTCAGCTCCAAAAAACTCAATAAGTTGGGCAATGGTTTTGAGTATGCGGTGTGGCGATTCATAAAACACCACTGTTCTTTCTTCTTCAGCCAATTTCTTTAGCATGGTTTGTCTGCCTTTTTTTTCAGGTAAAAAACCTTCAAAACAAAAGCTATCACATGGCAATCCGCTTTTTACTAAAGCTGGCACAAAGGCCGTAGCTCCAGGAAGGCAATCAACGGCAATTCCCTCTTTCACACACTCACGAATGATTAAAAAACCAGGGTCGCTAATACCAGGGGTTCCCGCATCACTAACTAGGGCTATCTGTTTGCCCCCCTTCAACTCTGTGATAAGGTTATGAAACACCTTGTGCTCGTTGTGTTGATGGTAAGATTGAAGTGTTTTTTGAATTTGATAGTGTTGAAATAGTTTTAATGTTTGGCGCGTATCTTCAGCCAATACAAAATCTACTTCTTTAAGTATTCGCAATGCCCTAAGAGTAATGTCTTCAAGGTTGCCAATGGGCGTTGGAACGATGTATAATTTACCTTCACCCATATATTATTTGCTTTCTATTTGTTCTGCTTTTTTTCTTGCTTGTTCTTTACGCCAAGTATTCACAATTGGTAAAGTAGTTACAGCAATAAATGCAATCACAATCCAGTTGAGATAATTTAATGCGTTAGGTATAAAATGACCCACAAAATAGCCTGCAGTAACAATCACACTAGGCCATAGAAATGCACCTACTACATTATACATAAAAAATATTTGAGGCCTAACTTTAACCACACCAGCCAAAATTGGAGCAAAAGTTCGCACAATAGGCAAGAAGCGACCCATTATCAATGCCAATCCGCCATATTTTTTATAGAATACTTCGGCCGTTTCAATATACTTTCTTTTAAAGAAGAAGGTGTCTTTCTTTTTATAAATAGCTTCACCAGTTCTATGTCCAAACCAATAGCCAAAATAGTAACCACAAATGGCTGCTAACCCTATACCAAAAATAAGGTTTTCAATCTCAACATGTAATACCTGGTTGGACGATGGATAGGCTAAGAGACCAGCTGTAAAAAGCAATGAATCTCCAGGTAAGAAAAAGCCAAAAAATACCCCATTCTCTAGAAAGATAATGATGAGAATTAAAGCCAATCCGCCAAATTCTATGAGTTCCTGTGGTTTAAATAAATCCCAAAAGCTGTTCAATGTCTTTAGTATTATTGATTACGAATTAAAGCCTTTTGCATGAATTAACAACTGATTTAGCAATATTGGATAAGTTAATTCTTAAAATAAAAGTCGCCATCCTCATAAACCATTGCATCTGCAGATGGTATTTCAAACAATTTATTGTTTTGAAGTTTATATATGTGATAACCTAAAGGTAACAAGATATCAAACATTTTTTTTCGGTTATGTTCTCCAGAAATTTCAATCTGAATAATGGGTAAGTGCTTTTTTAAGGTATTTAACAAATGAGGGAACAAATGTATTTCATAACCCTCCACATCGCATTTAATAAAGTCAATTTTGACTAATGGAGCAAACAACTCATCTGGAATACGCATATCTGTTTCATAAGTTTGCATATTGCTTTCTTCTTTATTGTCACCTAAAAGCACCTTGGTTAATCCATGCCTAAATACCCCATTAATGGTAGGAGTACCCATTGTTATTTTCTTGTTTTCGGCACCCAAAGCAGTTTGATATAAAGTGATGTTATTTAAAGCATGGTTATAAGTATTTTTTAAAAATACTTTGGCAAACAAAGGAACAGGTTCAACAGAATACACCCTGCCTGATTGGGTGACATATTTTGAAAGAAAGACTGAGTAATAGCCTACATTAGCTCCAATGTCAATACAGATGTCCCCAGGTTTAATGATGGTTTCAAGATAAAACAATTCGGGATATTTGTTTTTTAATAATCCCAATTTAATTAGTCGAATGTAAATATCACTTATCCACAACAAATACGATTGATGACCTAAGAATTTTAAAAGTAACGAGCGAATAACTTTTTCCATCTTATTCTTTTATTTCCTCAAAATCAACATATTCACCAATACTTTTATCTTTATTTGACGATTTGTTGTTTGAAGAGCTCTTAATATGTAAGTCCTCATCATTGTTTTGCGTTTGGGTATCTTTATTTTGGTTTTGGTTGAATTGATACACTTTTATCTTAAAAATATTTCCAAACAAAAACTTAAAAACAATGTAAAACAATGTTAGGTACAGAATAAACTTAATCATCTTATGAATATTATGGGTGGCAAATTAACAAAGAAGTGGTTAATTTCTAAATATGACATTTAAACGACTTATCATTGTTAGTAATATATTGTACCAAAAACAGACATCTTGAATTAATCTTGTACTTATTTGGGAAAAATTATTTAACACAAATAAAGTTAAAATACTAAAAATGAGATACTTGACTAATGGGCTACTAATTTGATAAGTAGTTGGAGAGGTGAGAAACATTTCTTACCAAAAGTGAATTACTAAATATTTATGTTCAATTTTGTAAAAAAATGGTTGGTTAATTTAAAAATAAGCACAAGAACTGCGCTTAGTTTTTTTGCCATTATATTTACGGCACTGATAACTAGTGCATCTGCGATATTGTTACTTCAGTATGCAAAACAAATCGATTTTAAATTATCTAACAATTTTGAACCTGCTATTACTGCTACAAAAGACATTGAATATATTATGTCTGAAACGGGTAGATATACTTACGATTGGGTTTACAATCCATCAAAAGACAAAAAACTAAAACTTCAAAAAATACTTGATAAACAATATAGAAAGAGAAAAATATTTTTGATAGAGCTACTTCAACAACCAGAACTTGAACAATCTAGAAAAAGGTTGGTTAAAGTTGGGGGCGATTTTGAAAAAATAATAGTCAAAGAAAAAAATATTATGTCATTGTTGAAAACAGATGCTGACTATAATAATCCATTAAAATTCAGCTCTGCTCATAAAATATATAAAGAAATTGAGATCGATTTAAAAAAACTTGATACTGATATAGAAGAAGTGGAGTTGATGGTAATAGCAGCATCACGCAAGTTAAGTCAAAAAAAATATGCTAGTTATAGCACCTTATCATCATTGTTAGTTATTATGCTAATTGGTTTAGTAGTAGTTAGTGTTATTTCATTAATGATAACCAACAGTACCGTTATTAAACCCGTAAGCGAACTAAGCGAAGTGCTTGATGCAGTTGGGCGAGGGCAAATTGTAAACTATCAAATGAATTTGGCTCGCAGAGACGAAATTGGAGTTATTCAAAAATCTACACTTACCTTAATTAAAGGCTTAAAAGCAAAAGCTGATATTGCCAATGCCATTGGAAAAGGAAACTATGATATTGAACTTAAACTTCAAGGGAAGAATGATAAATTGGGGAAAGCATTAATCGAAATGCGTGACAATTTAAAGAGTTCAATGCTTAAAGAAATAGAATCTAAGAAATCACTTGAAAAATATACGCTTAGTTTAGAAAAGAAAAACAAAGAGCTAGACCAATTTGCATACATCACATCACATGATTTGAAAAGTCCTTTAAGGGGAATTAATAATTTATCTGAATGGATAGAGGAAGACATGGGAGAATTGATGACAGAGGATAGTAAAGGTTATTTTAAATTAATGCGCGGCCGAATTCACAGGTTGGAATCTTTAATCAATTCACTCTTAAAATACAGTAGATCAGGAAAATTGGGTGGCGAAAAAGAATGGGTTGACTCAAGAAGTATGGTCCTTGATTTGTTAAAATTAATCAATCCTTCAATTCATCATACCATATATTTTGATGATGCTTTGCCAAAAATTTGGGCTGTAAGAAAAGACATAGAAGATGTGTTTTATGAATTACTTTCAAATTCGGTGAAATATGCAAACCCCAAAAGACCAATAATTAATATTACCTATCAACATATAGATGAAAAGCACAAATTTTGCATTGCTGATAATGGATTAGGAATAGCTTCCGAATATCATAATAAAATATTTACCATTTTTCAAACACTTGAAGCTCGTGATAAATTTGAGAGCGTGGGAGCTGGTCTTGCTATTGCTAAGAAAATAGTAGATGAAAACAATGGTAACATTTGGGTAGAATCTGAACCTAATAAAGGTGCTAGATTTTATTTCACCTGGCTAGATTCCGATACCAATTAATAAAATCAATATTTAGGTTGATTTGCAAATTGATAAAATATATATTGCCGTTGAAAAAATAAAATAATGAAAGAGAAAATAATAAAAATATTGTTGGTTGAAGACGATGAAGTAGATGTAATGAATGTAAAAAGAGCCTTCAAAAAAAACAATGTAACAAACCCTTTATTTGTATGCGGAAACGGTATAGAGGCTCTTGATTTTTTAAACATTGAATATAACACAAACCCACATGACTATCCCCGTATAATTTTATTAGATTTGAATATGCCTCGAATGGGTGGAATAGAATTTTTAAGAGAACTTCGTAACAACGAGCATTTAAAAAACATAAGCGTTTTTGTTATGACTACATCAAACGAAGACAACGATAAAATAGATGCTTATAACCTAAATGTTGCAGGCTATATTTTAAAACCCCTATCAATGGACCAATTTATGAGTGTAGTATCCACACTAAATAATTATTGGAAACTTTGCGAATTTCCAGTTTAATACTTAACTCTATCGTGATAAATGGAAAATCAAACGCCTTACAAACTTCTGTTAATTGATGATGACGAAGTAGATATCATGCAATTTGAAAGAGCCTTGAAAAAAACAGGGCTCAATCAAAGCTTACACATTTGCAAAAATGCTCAAGAAACACTTGAGATTATAGCAAAAGAAGTATTTGATTGCATTTTTTTAGACTATCAATTACCTGGCATTGATGGACTACAATTACTCAAAAAAATAAGAGATAAAGATGTATTAACTCCTGTGGCCGTGCTAACTTCTCAAGGTGATGAAAAAGTAGCTGTACAAATGATTAAAAGTGGGGCTTTTGATTATTTTTCAAAATCAGATATCACACCTGATAGTATTCAAAAAGTAGTAATTTCTGGAATTAGATTGTGGGAAGTTGAAAACCAAAGAAGACGTGCCGAAGAAGAAATTAAGGTAAATAATTATAAACTTAATGCCATATTAGAAAGTACTACCAGTA
>CAIVPY010000631.1 GCA_903907885.1 uncultured Bacteroidota bacterium | reverse complement strand
TGGATGCTCTTTTTGATACGGTATCTAAAACAACTGCTCCTTATATTTTTTCTAATGCATAATCTGGGTTGAATTAAATTTTTTAATATATATTTGTAACTCATTATGGTTAAATTTTTTCTGCTAATAGGCCTAAGTATTCTCAACTTACAGGCGTTTTCACAAGATTATCAATGGGCTAAATGTATTGGTAAAACAGGCACCAACAACAACTATGTAAGCTCAAATGGCATCATCACTGATAATGTCAGAAACATATATACTACAGGTTCTTTTTCAGATACTTTGGATTTCAATCCAGGTGCTGGGGTAAATAATTTAACAGGTACGGGTGGATATGTACTAAAGCTAGATTCTGCAGGGAATTTCTCTTGGGTTACTTACCTTACAGCTACTGGTCTAGATATAAAGATAGATGCGCAAGGAAATCTATATGTGCTGCAAGCTAATAGTATTTCTAAATTAAATGCTTCTGGAAATATTGTATGGGTAAAATCAATTTCACCCACATTTACTTCTTTTAAACTAGACCTCAATGCAAATATTATTACCGCAGGATATTTACGGGAACCAAAGATTTTGACCCTAGTTCAAATGTAAATAACCTGATTTCAGTAGGTGCAGAAGATGTTTTTGTGTCTAAATATGATAGTGCTGGAAATTTTGTTTGGGCAAAAAGCATGGGAGGAACCAATACAGATAAGGCACAAGGCCTTGCCCTTGATGACTTAAACAATATTTGTTTAACAGGCTCTTATGCAGGAACTGCCGATTTTGACCCTAGTGCAGCCACCTATAATCTAACTTCTACTGGGTCTAATAATGTGTTTGTAATTAAACTAAATTCAAATGGCAATTTTATTTGGGCTATTAATGATGCAGGGTGGAATGGAATCTCAATTGCTTTCGATACTTCAAATAATGTTCTTTTTTTAAGTAGCAATGGTTTTTCAAAACTTAATCCGTCAGGCGCTTTAATTTGGCATAAAAATTTGGGTGGATACCCTTATGATAGGTTCAGTTTAGATGCAACAGGAAATATATATTTGTCTCGAGGTGGTACTTCTAATAATTTTGAAATAACTAACCAATACTATTTTCTATACTATAATCAGTACTATAGTAATCCTAATTTTACAATTCATGGTGTTTTTACAGGGTCAACTCCACCTGGCTATAGTTTTTTTCAAATGCGTTGGCCACCATCAAAATCTGACTATAGTTCCATAACTAAATATAATCAATCGGGTGATTTTGTATGGGGCAAGAACATTGCCAATTCATTTTTCGCATCTCTTACTTTTGATAATCTTGGTAATTTAATTACAATAGGCAACTTTAGAGGTTTTGCTGATTTAGACCCAATTATTAAAACAATCAATACTAATAGCACTTTTGGCCAACCGGATGCGTCAGGATACTATAGCACAGATAAATATTATTCATTTGTATTAAAGTATAATACTAATTCAAGCTCTTGTAGCACATATCCCAAACAGCTGGGTGTAATTAGGCATACTGATACCGCATGTTTGAACTCAGGTATAGGTGCAATATTTAGAATAGATAGTGTTAGTGATGCTTCTTATTATAAGTGGAATTGGAATGCAAATATTAATCCTCAATATGTAAATAATTCCATCAGCAATACTTTTGTTATGCCTCCATTAAGTCTGGGGAAAGCTTATGCAAATGTAACCCCCTTCAATGCTTGTGGTTCTGCTTTAACTACCTATTACGATAGTGTGACATTTGTAGATCTTCCACCCATACTCAATAATAAAATAATTAATAATGTTACAGATAGTTCTTTTCGACTTTCTATGACGACAACCAATAGTCAGTTTTGTAAAATAACTTTACAAAGACTTTTGTCAAATAATTGGGTTACTGAAAGGACATTAGTTATATATGGAACTGATACCACCATTACTAATTTATTACCAGGAACTTATTATAATATATTATATGAACTAAGTAGCAAATACTGTGGTATCCAAGGAGGGTATCCAACAAACGTGTACACAAAATGTAAAGCCCCAATTTCTTTGTTTGCAAACAATATTACTACAAATGGATTTAAAGCCAATTGGACTGTTTCTTCAGGTTCTGATAGCAGTTTGTTGGATGTTTCAACGGACAGGAATTTTACTTCATTTGTTAACGGATATAATGCATTAAGTATTAGTAATGATTCAAACAAAAGCATAACGGGATTAACCAGCGGTGTAAGATATTATTATAGATTAAGGGCTCTCAATTCAGCAGGGATTTCTGTAAACTCTTTAGTAGATTCGGTAATGACGCTTCCAATAAATGGAACCCTAGCTCTGAAAGCCTATCTTCAAGGATTATACCTTGGCAATGGCACAATGATACCCTCACCATTTAGTGCCAATGGCACTTCGCCACGCATCATTGCAGATACCATAACAGTTGAATTGCGAGGTATTTCCAATTCACATGATTTGGTTTATTCAGTAATAGGATTTTTGGATACAAGTGGAAATGCCTCGCTAAGTTTCCCTTCAAACCTCATGGGTAATAGCTACTATGTTGTCGTTAAACATAGAAACTCGATTACTACTTGGTCGGCCAATGCCATCCCACTTAGTGCAAACACTAATTTTAATTTTACAAATTCAGTCAATAGTGCTTTTGGAGATAACCTTGTGGATGATGGTACTGGGAAATATTTAATTTATAGTGGGGATATTAACCAAGATGGAGCTGTAGACTTTAATGATTATCCCTATTTAGATATAGCAAGCAATAATGGTTTGCTTGGTTATGATGCGAATGACATAAATGGCGATGCATCCGTTGACTTCAATGATTACCCTATTTTGGATACAAATAGTAATATTGGTGTCATTGAAGTAAAACCATAGCTAAGGGTAGTGAAAAATCAGGTTTAAACTTTAGCTGTTCGACATGTTAGCGCAGCTTATGTCGAACTACAGATGAAACGGATTTAAATCCGCATTTCCCAATCTCTTTCAAGTTTTATGCACAGCCTTATGTGAAGCCGATTTTCGAGTTTATTTTCTTTATAAAAAATATTTACTTTCGAAAC
>CAIVPY010000630.1 GCA_903907885.1 uncultured Bacteroidota bacterium | reverse complement strand
CCAATGCATATTTTACTCTTTGAAAAAGCATCGTATTGAACTCCACCTCCAATAATAAATTGAGGATTGAAAGTACTTAGACTTTTATTCAAGTTTTTAGAACCTACATCTGTTCTTATATCGAATTTGTCGTTATCATCTGGGTTATCTACATCAAGGTTATCAATCTTTATCAAGTTTGAATTTACATCTGCTTTGCTTCTTATCAAAAAACCTAAACCTAAACCAAATTCTCCCAAAATACTAAAACGACTACTGTTAATATTATCAGTACGCATCTTAAATAATACGGGTATTTGCACATAACGCAAATTATAATTCATGGTTAATTCGCTAACATTACCTTGTATCGTAGGGCTTTTGTATAAATAAACATTATCGTAATTTATTTTTGAAGTGGTGTTTATTACATTTAGTTCTATACCAAAAGCATATCTCGAATTAATAAATCGTGATACGGTGAAACCATAGTTCCAATCTAAACTTATTCCGTTTGCACTTATACTTTTACTATCAGAGCCCACCCAACTGATACTTGGCGCAATACGCAATCCAAATTCATATTTATTTTCATCGCTGATTTTTTGTGAAAAACCATTTGAAATACCCATAATTGCCAAAGCAATTAACATTACATAATTTCTAGTCATACATTTGAAAAATGAAAAATATGGACAAATTTATAAAATACACTTACAAAACCCTCATTTATGTTTTCATCTTATTGTTGGTAGCTTGTGGCGATAATACTAAAACCAATACAGCCGAAGAAACAAATATTAAGATTCACCGCTTTGAGTGCGATTTGTTCTCGGGCGAAGGAGCCCCTCATTTTACGATGATGGCAAAAAAATACAAAGAATTTTACTTTGGCTTTTGTAATGATATTTTAGAAATACCTGAAAACAGACAAGATACACTGCATATCAAGGAGCTTACTGAATTTATTCACCACCCAAGTTTAATTCATTTAAAACATGATGTGGATAGTGTTTATCCAGATTTAGAGCCCATAGAAGCCCAATTGACCGAGGCTATGAAAAATTATAAAAAGGAGTTTCCAAAAAATAAAGTGCCTTACTTTGTAAGCTTCGTTTCAGAGTTTGGTTTTGCCAACATCACCTATGATACCATAATTGGCATAGGGCTGGATATGTATTTGGGTAAAGATTATCCTATTTATCCTATTATAGAGTTTCCTAAATACATGAGCAATAAGCTATGCAAAGAGTATGTGGCATCTAATGCTATTAAGGCTTTGGCCATATCAAATTACGAATACCAAACCAAAGACAAGCGTTTCTTGGCCTTTATGTTATTTGAAGGAAAAGTGAGATATTTTATGAAGAAGCTGATGCCAGAACTACCCGATTCAATCATATTGGGTTATACCGACAAGCAAGTAAAATGGAGCAAATTCAATGCCCACGATGTATGGTCGCATTTTATTGAAAAGAAAATGCTTTACTGTGATGAGCCCGCAAAATACATGCGCTATTTAAACGATGGTCCTTTCACAACTGCTGAAGGTGTTCCGCAGGAAAGTGCTCCTGCCATTGGTATTTATACAGCCTACCAAATCATTCAAAAATATGCAGAGGAAAGTGGTGCTAGCTTAGAACAAATTATGCTTGAAAGCAATTGGGACAAGATATTGAAGGAAAGTAATTATAGGCCTTAATAGACATTAACTAATAAATGCTTGGATTCATAAAGGACATTGAGTTCTTATTAAAGAATTATGAAGATAAATAAAACGTAGAAAAAAGTTTAACTACTCATGAACAAAAAAATCATGCTTAGATTAAGTAAAAATTTAAACAAAAAATGGAAATTATTGCAGATTCGATAGAAAATGACGATTTAGCTTAATTTAAGGATTAGAATTTGTCACATAATGAAATGTGCTCAATTAAGTTCGAATATAATATGAATTTGTTACAGCTTGTTTGTCATGAGCAGGCTATTTCAATTCTTTAATTTCTTGTTAATAGCTTAGAAGGATAAGATTTCATAAAAGAGTAAATGGTATCTCACTG
>CAIVPY010000629.1 GCA_903907885.1 uncultured Bacteroidota bacterium | reverse complement strand
GGGAGGTCATAAGCAAAGGTATAGAATCATAGATTTTAAACGTAATAAAAAAGATATTCAAGCTATTATAGCTAGTATCGAATACGATCCAAATAGAAACGCCCGAATCGCTCTTGTACACTACAAGGATGGAGAAAAAAGATATATATTGCATCCTAAATTTTTACAAATTGGAGCAACGATATTTTCTGGTGAAAATGCGCCTTTGGAGATCGGTAATGCGTTACCTCTTAGTTGTATTCCGCTTGGAACTGATGTTCATAACATAGAATTAATACCTGGTAGAGGAGGTCAGATTGTTAGGTCAGCTGGAACTTCTGCTCAAATTGTTGCCAAAGATGGAAGCTTTGTCACTATAAAACTTCCTTCAAGTGAAGTTCGCATGATACGAAAAGATTGCTATGCGACCATAGGTCAAATTGGAAATATAGAATCTAACAATATCACATCTGGCAAAGCAGGTAGAAGTCGTTGGTTGGGTATTAGGCCTACAGTTCGAGGAGTTGTGATGAACCCTTGCGATCACCCTCATGGGGGAGGTGAAGGGAGATCTCCTATTGGTAGAGCAAGACCTGTTACCCCATGGGGTAAACCTGCTTTAGGTGTAAAAACTAGGGCAAAGACAAAATATAGCGATTTCTATATTGTTCGAGGAAGAAAATAACCTCAAAAAATTTTAGTATAAATACAGTTACAATGTAATATATTCAATCTTAAATATAAAAATTATGAGCCGTTCATTGTCAAAAGGCCCTTTTATCAGTGCAAACCTTTCAAAAAAAGTGGATT
Source organism: uncultured Bacteroidota bacterium (assembly GCA_903907885.1). Lineage (GTDB taxonomy): Bacteria > Bacteroidota > Bacteroidia > UKL13-3 > UKL13-3 > RGVD01. The sequence goes on along the minus strand of CAIVPY010000629.1, from coordinate 766 downwards.
TACTAAACGCAAATGGTAAAAAAGATATTATAAAAACTTGGTCCCGAGCTTCAACAATTTTACCTTCCATGGTAGGGCATACTATAGCTGTTTACAACGGGAAACAACATGTGCCTGTCTATGTTAATGACCAAATGGTCGGTCATAAATTAGGTGAATTTTCTCCCACACGAAATTTCAGGTCACACGTAAAAAGCGATAAAAAAGCAAAAAGATAAAATAGGAGTATAAAGTTATGGTCAAAGCTATTGCGAAGTACATCAGAATGGCCCCAAACAAAGTTCGCCGAGTCTTGAATCAAATTCGAGGAAAATCATATAAAGAAGCTTTAATGATACTTGAATTCATGCCATATTCAGCTTGTAAGCCTGTGTTGCAAGTGTTACAATCCGCCGGCGCAAATGCTGAAAATAATAATGGATTAACTAAAGGAGAGCTAAAAATAAGTGAAGCATGTGCTGATGCCGGTCCTATTCTTAAACGTTTTAGACCCAGAGCCCAAGGTAGAGGTTATAAAATACAAAAACCAACTTGTCATATTCGTGTGAGTTTAGCTAAAGTAAATTAACTTTTTAATTAAAAATACAACTATACAATAAGGATTAATAACGATGGGACAAAAAACGCATCCATTAGGATTTCGACTTGGAATTACGCAAAAACACAGATCTTCATGGTTTGAGCTTAAAGAATTTTATCCCTCTGTCCTAGAGGAAGATTACAAAATAAGAACTCATATTGAGAACAACCTGGCTAGTGCTGGGAT
>CAIVPY010000628.1 GCA_903907885.1 uncultured Bacteroidota bacterium | reverse complement strand
TCTATTCCTTTACTATGAATATAACTAATAGAATAATTTTTATGTGTTGGAACAAAATCTTTAACCCAACAATCTCCAAAAATGAAAAAAATAGCATTCGAAAGTGATAGTAAGGTTTTATCAGAAGTTAATATAATATCGAAGTAATTATGATATTTAATTACCTCCGATGCCGACCACTTGAGCGGTGACGGCTCACAAGCGTGCAGTAACACTTTAAATGATTCGTTATTGCTTAAATCACGAGCATAGCAATGATGAATTTCACAAGGAAAAGGTAAATGAATATCTAAAAAATTGACACCAAAATTTTTAACTTTTATCAAATTAGACATAATTTATTATAAAATATTTTTTTTATTAATTTGCTTGGCAATAAAAATATTTGTTTTGTTCAAAATTATAGCCAAATGGAACAATTGCATTTTCTATTAATTTCCACCTATTCGGGCAAGGAGATTTAACATTAGGCAATGTAACCCATTCCTTAGGAGCAAATACTTTTGTCTTATAATTTTCTCCTAAATAAGCAGCCCACCAAGAGTATGTTGAATTTGAAATTATAAAATCACTACACTGGCTCATTAAATATAAATCTTTGAGGTCTGAGCCAGTATTAATATATTTTAAATTATAACTTCTAAAACTTAAAAATTGTTTACTAAAGTTAGGTGTATCGGTGTAAATTTGAAAAGCAACATCAGAATAATTATCCAAAATATAATTCATTAACCCAGTATAATATTCAATTTTACATAAACCCATGTGTTCATAGTCTCTCCTCCTAATGTGCACTGCAATATCTTTTCTTCCTTCATGTCTAATTATTTCATCAAATTTATATTTTTCTTTAAGTAGTTTATTTATAAATAGTACAATTAATTCATCATGATAATCCTCACTTTGCCAATATCCATCAAGTAATAAAAAATCTACATCTTCCGGAATATTATTGATTTGATCTATAGATCTTATTAATTCATCGTTTAATTTAAATATTCTTGAATTATTAATTTGACTAATATTAATATAATTAGAGCTAGGATCAAGCTCGCTAATTATAGATTTATTACCATATGGATCAAATGAATAATAGCTAACATCATGAAACAATTCACAATCAAACTTTGATGCTAATGATTTTGCAAAAGCATATTGAAATAACTGATTACCTATACCACCTTTCAAATAATTAATAATTTTAGTTTTCAATTTTGCACTCCCAAATGATGCTTTAAAGATCTATTTACTATGAAATTGAATTCTTTTTCATCCCAAATTTTCGTATTTAATTTGAATAATGATAAAGAAATAGATTGCCAGACTTTATAGAAAATTTCTAAATCTTTAAACTTTGTTTGAAGTGAGAAAAATAATTCCAATCCTTCTTTTTTTTCTGATCCTAACAATGCAGTCAAATATTTATTTTTAATAAATATATCTCGTTCATATTGAACATTACGTTTAGTATTACTTACTTGATTATCATGCTTCCTATAAAATGTTAAATTCTCATCTATGTTTATAAATTTCTTACCTAAGAGAGAACCGCGACACCATAAATCATAATCTTCCGCATAATCAAGTTCATTGTTATATTTTCCTACATCTCCAAAATAGCTTCTTCTAACCATAACACTGGGATGTGAAATTGAGCAAGTTTGTATTAGTCCAGTTTTTATTTGCGAATCTTGTCGAGAATGAGCGAGTGTGAAATCATTTATTTTTTCATTATTAGAATTTGTATGAAATACTGACATATCAGTTCCACAAACATCCAATTCAATAATATC
>CAIVPY010000627.1 GCA_903907885.1 uncultured Bacteroidota bacterium | reverse complement strand
AGTTGATGTTAAAATTAATAACAATACACTAACTGTTGATCAAAAGAAACGTGTGGAAGAAATTGCCCTAAATTGTCCAGTGGCAAAAAGTTTACATCCTGAATTAATTCAAAAGGTATCTTTTAATTATTTTTAAAATTTTGGGCAAGATCCTTTGCAAGCTTCCATAGCCATAAGAACACAAAAAGCTAATAATATTAGTCCTATTTTTTTCATTTTATTATTTATTTTATTTCAATTATTTATCAAAAATAATGCCTGTACAAAAGTATGACATTAATACCGAGTTACTTGAAGAATTTGATTTAGAATCGTTTATTAAACAATATAAAAACGTATCGGCAAATAATTTTATTTTAAATACTAAAATAAAATTTTCAGTTAACAATTACTTGCTTGCCGAACAAATAAAACTCAACAATAAACTTGCTTACAAAATACCAACATTTCAATCAAAAAATTGTTGGATTACGAGTAAAAGTTTTGAACAGGCATCTGGTGAAAAGCCTGCTTTGTATAAAGCTTCCTTATTTTCGGGTCACAAATTATTAGACATTTGTGGTGGATTAGGTGTAGATGATTGGGCTTTTTCTTTTCGTTTTAATTCAATCTTATCCCTTGACATTGACCCAACCCTAAATGTTTTAGTTAATTGCAATTATAAAAAACTAAAAATTAATAACGTCCAAAGAATAACTACCAATGCTTATTCGTATCTCGAATACAATATCGAAAAATTTGACTTAATATATATCGACTCAGATCGAAGGATAAATGATAAAAAGGCATTTAGGCTAGATGATATTGAACCATCGTATAGCAAAATTGAACCACAACTAAGAAAATTAACAACTTATGTTTTGCTTAAACTTTCGCCATTAATAGATATTAGCTATTGTGTTAAAAATATTTCTAATGTAAAAAAAATTCACGTGGTAGCTCAAGATGGCGAAGTAAAAGAAGTGCTGTGTGAAATTGATTATGCTACAAATACACCCGAAAAAGAAATACATATTATAGCTGTTGATATTTCATCAAATAAACAAACCCAATTTGATGCAGGATTTGGCATTGATGAAGATCATCGTTTGGTTAATGATGAAATTATAGAAAATTATTTTTACGAAGCATCATCAGCCATTGTAAAAGCTAGATTATGTAATCATTATGGAAAAAGTTTGCACGTACATTCGGTTTTTAAACATGGAAGCTACTTTGTGTCGGAAAGAAAACTTGAGGATTTTATGGGTAGGGGGTTTCAAATTATAAATGCATTTGAATTTGGCAAAAAAACTATAATCGATTATCTAAAACAGAACAATATTACTAGAGCAAATGTGAGTAGAAGCAATTTTCCAATCACTCCTGTTGAAATAAAAAAACAGTTTCAGATACTAGATGGAGGAGATGAGTATTTGTTTTTCACTACCAACGCCAAAGGAAATAAATTGTTTTTACATTGCCGAAAAATAGATTGGAGTAATTCAAAGTAGCAATTAGATGTAAAATTAAAACGCCCCGAAAATACTTTCGAGGCGTTTCTATATCGTTATAAAAGGCAAATTCTATTTTACAGAATCTACAATGGCTTTAAATGTTTCAGGATGATTCATGGCCATATCAGCTAAAACCTTGCGATTTAAGCCTAAACCTTTTTTATGTACCATACCTATAAATTGAGAATAGCTAAAACCATACTCGCGTGTAGCTGCATTAATACGAACTATCCATAAAGCACGGAAGTTACGTTTTTTGGTTTTACGATCGCGGTAAGCATAGCCCAAACCTTTATCAATGGTATGTTTGGCTACTGTTAATACATTTTTACGAGCTCCCCAATAGCCTTTGGCCATTTTTAGGAGTTTTTTTCTGCGCCTGCGTGAGGCTACGGAGTTGACTGAACGTGGCATAATCTAAATTTTTGTTTTTTTGAACGTAAGCGGTCATTCGGTTTTTGTGACTCTTTGGTGCTCTAGCTCGGGTTAATTAATTTTTAAAACTGAACCGAATTTTGAAATTTTGAATACTGAATGTTGAGTTGAAAGCAAAAACTATCAACTGACAACAAACAACTATTTTCCAATTCCTAATAAACTTTTAACCAAACTCATATCTGGCACACTCACGGTTGTCATTTTTGTCAATCCGCGCTTTTGCTTAGTTGTTTTTTTGGTTAAAATGTGATTTTTGAAAGCTTGAGCTCTTTTTATTTTACCACTAGCGGTAAGTTTAAAGCGCTTCTTAGCTGAACTGTTTGTTTTTACTTTTGGCATAATTGCTTTTCCTTGTTCTTTATACTTTTGATAACGATATTTTATGACTAAAACTATTTACTGCCTTTGCCTTTGGGACTTAGCTGTAAAATCATTTTTTTTCCTTCAAGCTTAGGCATCATTTCCACTTTACCTAATTCTGTAAGACGTTGTGCAAATTGCAACAACAACACTTCACCCCTTTCTTTATAAACAATAGCGCGACCTCTAAACAGTACAAAAGCTCTTACTTTGTTACCCTCAGAAAGAAATTTCTCAGCATGCTTTAATTTAAATTCAAAATCATGCTCATCTGTATTGGGCCCGAAACGTATTTCTTTAACCTCTTGTTTAATAGTATTTGCTTTTACCTCCTTAGCCTTCTTTTTACGCTCATACAAAAACTTTTTGTAATCTACAATTCTGCACACAGGAGGAACTGCATTTGCTGTAATTTCAACCAAATCAAGCTCTTGAGCATCAGCCATATCTTGTGCTTGACTCAATTTAAAAACGCCATTCTCAACATTGTCGCCTACTAATCTAACTTCAGCTGCTCTAATTCTGCCGTTAATGTTATGTTCAGGTTCCATGTTTCTACGTCCTCTGTTAAAAGCTGGACGAGGAGGTGGAGTGCCTGGTGTTATTGGTTTTGGTGGTAAAGGTGTTGCCAATTATTTTAATTATTTATGGTTAATTCTTGTTTTATATAGTTAATAAATTCGTTCAATTTCATTTTGCCTAAGTCTTCTCCCCCATGCTTTCTAACCGAAACACTTTCTTCAAGCATCTCTTGTTCTCCAATTATCAACATAAATGGAATTTTTTTGGTTTCTGCGTCACGAATTTTCTTGCCTATTTTTTCGTTTCTCTCGTCAAAATGTCCGCGAATATCTGATATTTTCAACAAATCAAAAACTTTTTGTGAATAGTCGTTATACTTTTCGCTTATTGGCAATAAGATAATTGGCTCTGGAGTCAACCACAATGGGAAGTTTCCAGCACAATGTTCAATTAACACAGCTACAAATCTTTCTAAAGACCCAAAAGGTGCTCTATGAATCATTACTGGTCTATGCTTATGATTATCGCTTCCTGTATATTCTAACTCAAAACGCTCAGGTAAATTATAATCCACCTGAATAGTACCCAATTGCCACTTGCGCCCTATGGCATCACGAACCATAAAGTCTAATTTAGGTCCGTAAAAAGCGGCTTCGCCCAATTCAACAACAGTAGTCAATCCTTTTTCAGCTGCCGATTCGATAATAGCATTTTCTGCCAAAGCCCAATTTTCATCCGACCCTATATATTTGGTTTTATTTTCTGGGTCACGTAGAGATATTTGAGCTGTAAAGTCTTTAAAATCTAAAGCCTTAAACACATACATCACCAAATCAATAACCTTACAAAACTCCTCTTTTACTTGATCAGGTCTGCAAAACAAATGGGCATCATCTTGAGTAAATCCACGAACACGTGTCAAACCATGTAATTCTCCTGCTTGTTCGTATCTGTACACCGTTCCAAATTCAGCATATCGGACAGGTAAATCTTTGTATGATTTTGGTGATGATTTGTATATCTCACAATGGTGTGGACAGTTCATTGGTTTTAAGAAAAATTCTTCCCCTTCACGAGGTGTTTGAATGGGCTGAAATGAATCTGCACCATATTTTTCATAATGTCCAGATGTAATGTATAAGTTCTTATGGCCAATATGTGGTGTAATTACAGGTAAATATCCTGCAGCTACTTGTGCTTTTTGTAAAAACTGAACCAATTTTTCACGAAGCGCAGCTCCTTTGGGCAACCACAATGGAAGACCCATTCCTACTTTTTCTGAGAAAGTAAAAAGCTCTAATTCCTTACCCAACTTACGATGATCTCGCTTCTTGGCTTCTTCAAGCATCAATAAATGTTCATCTAACTCAGATTTTTTAGGAAATGTAATTCCATAAATACGAGTTAGCTGTTTATTTTTTTCATCTCCACGCCAATAAGCACCAGCAACAGAAGT
>CAIVPY010000626.1 GCA_903907885.1 uncultured Bacteroidota bacterium | reverse complement strand
ACTGAGCGAAGTCGAAGTGGGCGTTTCGGTATTTCGGCTTCGCTCAATAACCGAAACGACCACTTCTACTATAAAACATTATCCAAACAAGAGTATGGGATGAATAAGACAAAAAAGAAAAATCCTATTAATCATCAGAATCCTTTAATCTTGTATAAGAAAATTTGGGGGAAAAAATTCAATTATGAACAATGCAATTACCAACAGCCTTAAATTCATCCTGCTAACATTACTAATTATTGGCTTTAACAAAGCAAGTGCCCAAGCACCTAACATTACTTCGTTTACACCAACAAAAGGTAATGTTGGCTCTACCGTTGTTATTACTGGAACTAATTTTAATGATACGGCAAGTAACAATATCGTTTACTTTGGTGCTACTAAAGCAACAATTGTGAGTGCAAGTGCTACAAGTTTAATTGTAAAAGTGCCAAGTGGAGCCACATATTCTCCTATTTCTGTATTAAACTTAAATGGACAATTAATAACTTATAGCAGTAACTCATTTAATCCAACTTATAGTCCTCATAAAAGTGCAATCACAATTGGTGATTATGCTCGTTTAGGGTATATTTCAACATCTGAACCAAGTAATGTTTTATTAGGGGATATAGATAATGACGGTAAAACGGATTTAATAATTGCAAAAACTTCTAATAATTATGATGAACAAAAAATCGATATTTTAAAAAATATTAGCAGTATTGGGAATATAAAATTTAAAAAATACTTCACTGGGGCGTATTATAAATGTACAAACTTGGCAATAGGAGATTTGGATGGGGATGGCAAATTAGATATAGCAGCAATTGATATTGATGATAGTGTAATACATATTTATAGAAACACAAGTAGTAATGGTAATATTCGTTTTGATTATCAAAGTATAGAAGTTGCAGCTTTCACAAAGGGAATGTCCCAAATAAAAATTGGCGACATTGATGGGGATGGTAAATTAGATATAGTTGTATCTTACTATTATAATAACTGTGTTTCAATATTTCGGAATACAGGAAGTAATGATAGCATTAGTTTTGCAAATAGTGAAGATTTGTTTGCTATTTCTTATTCCTTAGACATTGAGATAGGAGATATTAATGGAGATGGAAAACAAGATATAGCAGTTGGTAACATCGATGCTAATATTTTATCTTTATTCATAAATAAAAGTTTTCAAGGATGTTTCTATTTTGAGCAAAGGTTTGATATTGTAGTAGATACCAATATGTACACAAATGTAATAAGTTTTAAAATTGGAGATTTGAATGAAGATGGAAAGCAAGATATTTCATTTTTAAGTGATGTAAATAATAAGGCTCAATTATCTATTTTAGAAAATATTGGTTCAGCCGACACAGTTTACTTTGCTTCAAAATTATGCCTCGTTACAAATGTTCCTACATATTATTTTAATAGTAGCATTCATATTTATGATATTAATGGTGATGGAAAACTTGACTTATTATTCAATGAATATTTAGCGTTTACGAATATCAGCAAGAATGGCAAAATTGAATTTGCAGCACCTGTTTCATTAGGAACTGGACATGGGGGAACAGCAGATTTCGTAATAGGCGACCTAGATGGGGATAACAGGCCCGAAATGGCTGATGTTGATGGATCGAATGATCATATTTTAATATCTCAAAATGTAATATACTCAAATGCCAATCTAATCAACTTAACAACAAGTAGGGGTGCATTATACCCATGGTTTTCCTCCGGTTATCTATATCCAACAAAATATTATTTAAAAGTAAATGATTCTGCAAAATTTATTAAGGTAACTCCATATTTGTTTGATACTTCAGCTCAAGCACAATTGAGAATAAATAGCGGAACTTATAATACTATTTTAAGTGGACAAGAGTCATCGGAATTAATATTTGACAAAAGAGATACAAATCTGATTGAAATAATGATTACAACAATAGACAGCACTAACAAAGTTTATAGCATTGCAGTGACTAGAGGTCAAGAATCTGCTGTAGAAGAAACAAATTCAACAACATTTTCATACCTTAAATTCAAACCGAATCCATTTAATAACCAAATAGAGCTTAACTATGTAAGTGAAACAAAAAGCGAAATGAAACTACTAGTTACAGATGCTATGGGAAGAGAGATATTAAACAAAACCCTTTCAAGCGCATTGGGAGAAAATACTTTTAGTTTAGTTGAAATGAATACCCTTAAAGCAGGTGTTTATTTTGCATACCTGCAAAGTGATGATAGCTATTCAAAAGCTATAAAATTGATTAAGGAATAACAAAAAACAAAAAAGCCTTTGCTCAAAAGAGTAGAGGCTCAATTTTATCACATTGAAGTCGGGTATTCCTACCCGACTTTTTTATGAATGTTTACTTCTTAAAGCTTCTTATTCTCAACCAACACAAAACCCTTCTTGCCATCTCTTTCTCTATAATCAATTATCATACCCGCAAAAAACAATGCCTGCCCCGGGTGGTAAATCAATTGTATGCCATCATTTTCAATTTGTTTATCCTTATCCGTTTTGGCATCAAACCCAATCATCAAACCTTTGTCTTGTGCGTTTTTCTGTTTAATACCCACCCTCAGGTAATGGTCGGCAGGTATCTGCAAAGTTTCATTAAAATGTATAATGGCCTCTTTGGCCGCAGGGGTAAATTCTATCATATTCATATTGTTTTATCTCGTAGTTTTTAAACCCACAGCCGCTCTCACTTCGCGCATGGTTTGGTTAGCACTTTCTCTTGCCTTTTCGGCACCCAATTTGGCTATTCGGTTAAGTTCATCGGTATTGTTTTTAATATCCTCAATACGCTCTCTTATCGGGCTCAGATATGCAATCATATCTTCAGCCAATTGTTTCTTTAAATCACCATACCTAATACCACACGAAGCATACGCATCGGTATAATGTTTAAATGTGTCTCCAGAAGAAACTGTTTTCATCAAATCAAACAAATTTTGTACAGCTTGTGTAGGCAAAGAGTTTGGTTCAGTGGGGCCCGTATCGGTTACCGCTTTCGAAAATTTCTTTCTAATAATGTCAGGGGTGTCTATTAAATTAATAACATTGCCGTCACCATCGCTCTTGCTCATTTTGCCTCCACCTAACAAACCTGGAATTTTCACTAGGTCGGTACCATAATTAAAAGCATAAGGTTCAGGAAATACCTCTGATTTATAAATTCTATTAAATCTATTACCAAACGTACGAGCCATTTCCAAATGCTGCTCTTGGTCTTTGCCCACTGGCACCTTTAAAGCTTTATGTATAATAATATCAGCCGCCATAAGCACAGGGTAAGTAAGCAACCCCGCATTTATATTGTCAGGCTGTGTTTTGGCTTTCTCTTTAAACGAACTCACTCGCTCCAACTCTCCTTTGTATGCGTGCATATTCAAAAGCAAATACAATTCAGCAATTTCAGGAAGATGGCTTTGAATATATAATGTACAAACCTCAGGGTCTAATCCGCAAGCCAAATATTCAATCAATACCTGCTGGGCATTGTTGTGCAAGTCAGCAGGATTAGGGTGTGTAGTTAATGAATGATAATCGGCAATGAAAAAAAAGCAATTATATTCATGCTGCATTTTGATGAAATTCTTCACCGCACCTAGGTAATTACCCAAATGCAAATTACCCGTTGGCCTAATACCACTAACAACAATTTCTTTATTCATATCAGGCTGCAAAAAAACATATAAAAGGATGAAATAAAAAGTTTGAAAAACGAATGATGAAATTTAGGCATAAAAAAAGCCCGAACAATGTTCGGGCTTTTCAATATTATGTAAGTATTATTATTCTGCTGTTGTATCTTCAGTAGCAGTTTCAGTAGTAGTAGTTTCAACTGCTTTTTCAGCAGCTTTCGTACGACCTCTACGCGTTTTCTTAGCTCCAGCTTTAGTATCTTTAGCAGCTAACATAGCTTCGTTAAAATCAACCAATTCGATAATAGCCATTTCTGCATTATCTCCTTTACGGTTCATAGTTTTTAACACACGGGTGTATCCACCTGGTCTGTCGCCAACTTTAGTCATTACCGTTCCGAATAATTCTTTAACAGCAGGACCTTGCTTTAAGTATGCAAACACTGTTCTGCGGTTATGAGTAATATCTTCTTTAGCTTTGGTGATAAGTGGCTCAACAAATTTGCGTAATTCTTTAGCTTTAGCAGCAGTAGTCATTATGCGCTTATGTAATATCAATGATGAAGCCATGTTAGCCATCATTGCTTTACGGTGGGTGGCAGTTCTGCCTAATTTATTTACTTTATTTCCGTGTCTCATTTTATATTAGTTGTTAGTTGTTAGTTGTTAGTCGAAGGTAGTTGCTTATCTATCAACCAACAACTATCAACGGTCAACTCTGTTTTACTAGTCTTCGTTCAATTTATATTTAGCAACGTCAATTCCAAAAGTTAGGTTTTTATCGCGTACTAATTCTTCCAATTCGCTTAATGATTTCTTACCAAAATTACGGAATTTCAATAAGTCAGCAATATCAAAACTAACTAATTCACCAAGCGTTTTAATATCTGCAGCTTTCAAGCAATTATATGCTCTTACCGATAAATCTAAATCCGATAAAGGAGTTTTCAATATCTTCTTCATCTGCATCAAGTTTTCATCTATTTCTGGATGTACTTCTTTAACTTGGGTATCTAAAGTGATTAATTCATCGCTAAACAACATAAAGTGTTGAATCAAAATCTTAGCAGCTTCTTTCAAAGCATCTTCAGGATGAATAGAACCATCAGTAATAATTTCAAGACTTAGTTTTTCGTAATCTGTTTTTTGTTCAACACGAAAATCTTCAACGGAGAATTTTACATTCTTGATAGGTGTAAAAATCGAGTCAATTGGAATCAATCCTAATACTGCATCTTTAGGTTTGTTTTCTTCAGCTGGCACGTATCCTCTTCCCTTATCTACAGTTAATTCAATTTCTAAATGAACTGAAGATTCCATGTTACAAATTACCATTTCAGGATTTAAAATTTTGAAAGCATTGGTATGCTTTGCAATATCACCTGCAAGGAATTGCTCCTGACCTTTAATGTTAATATAAACCTTTTCGTTTTCTACTCCGTCAACAATACGCTTGAAACGAACTTGTTTAAGATTTAAAACGATTTCGGTAACATCTTCAATTACCCCTTTGATAGCTGAGAATTCATGCTCAACACCAGATATTTTAAGAGTTGTAATTGCATAACCTTCTAACGAAGATAATAAGATTCGTCTAAGAGCATTACCAATAGTAACACCATAGCCTTTTTCTAAAGGGCGAAACTCAAACTGACCAAAAAAATCAGTTTCTTTATGCATGATAACTTTGTCAGGTTTCTGAAAAGCAAGTATTGACATGTGTTGTTTTTGATTAAATGTTATTTAGAATACAATTCGACAATTAGTTGTTCTTTAATATTTTCAGGTATTTGATCTCTTTCAGGGAAAGAAATAAAAGTGCCTGTCATAGAATGAGCATCCCAATTAACCCAATTGAATTTTTTATTATTACTTAATGCTAATGAATCAGCAATAGTTTCTAATGTTTTTGATTTTTCACGAACACCAACAACATCACCTGGCTTTAATGCATAAGATGAAATGTTTACAACCTTACCATTTACAGTAATGTGTCTATGACTAACCAATTGACGAGCTGCGCTACGAGTTTTAGCAATTCCTAAACGGAATACAGTGTTGTCTAAACGAGCTTCTAAAAATCTCATTAAGTTTTCACCAGTTACACCCTTTTTACGGGCTGCTTCTTCAAAAGTTTTGTAAAATTGACGTTCTAATACACCATAAGTGTATTTAGCTTTTTGTTTTTCACCTAACTGAATAGCATATTCAGTTGGCTTTGATCTCTTACGAGACATGCCATGCTGACCTGGAGGTGTTTGTCTTTTTTCAAAAGACTTATCCGGTCCAAAGATAGGATCTTTGAATCTTCTTGCTATTTTGGTTTTAGGACCTATATATCTTGCCATTTTGTTATTATTCTTCTGTTATCAAAAAATATAAATAAGTAATTATACTCTTCTGCTTTTTGGAGGACGACATCCGTTGTGAGGAAGTGGAGTAATATCTTTTATTGACAATACTTCTAAACCAGCTGCTGCAAGTGTGCGAATAGCACTTTCTCTTCCAGAGCCAGGACCTTTAACGAATACATCTACTTTTTTCAAACCTGCATCTACGGCAACTTTAGCTGCATCAGTTGCTGCTGTTTGAGCTGCGTATGGAGTATTTTTCTTAGAACCTCTAAATCCCATTTTGCCAGCAGAACCCCAAGATATTACTTGACCTGTAGCGTTGGTTATAGAAATTATTATATTATTAAACGATGCCTTGATATGCACTTGACCATGTGCTTCTATCACCACATTACGTTTTTTTGCTGTCTTTTTTGAACCTGCCATTACTATGTGTTCTTTAATTATTATTTAGTAACTTTCTTTTTACCTGCAACTGTTTTGCGTTTGCCTTTTCTTGTACGAGAATTTGTACGAGTACGTTGTCCACGAACAGGAAGTCCTTTTCTGTGGCGTAATCCGCGATAGCATCCGATATCAAGTAAACGCTTAATGTTTAATTGTTTTTCAGAGCGCAACTCACCCTCAACAGTTACATGTTCTGTAATGTGTTTACGAATAGCGTTTAACTCTTCATCGTTCCAATCTTGAACTTTTTTTGCTACGTCTATTCCACACTCAGCTAGAATACTAACCGCTTTAGAACGACCTATGCCAAAGATATAGGTTAAACCTATCTCTCCTCTTTTATTTTTGGGTAAATCTACACCTGATATACGAGCCATAATTCTTTAATTATCCTTGACGTTGTTTAAACTTTGGGTTCTTTTTGTTAATAACGTAAATTTTTCCTTTACGCTTAACGATAATGCAGTCTTCGCTGCGCTTTTTTACCGATGCTCTAATTTTCATCTTACTTATATCTGTAAATAATTCTTCCTTTTGATAAATCGTATGGTGACATTTCTACTGAAATTTTATCACCTGGTAATATTTTGATATAGTTCATTCTCATTTTTCCTGAGATATGAGCTATTATCTCATGTCCATTTTCGAGTTGAACTCTGAACATGGCATTTGATAATGCTTCTAATATTACTCCGTCTTGTTTTATTAAAGATTGTTTTGACATATTTGTTAAAAGGGTTGCAAAAATAACCGCATTTTCACAAAAAGCAAGGTGCAAATTATGCAGCTCCTGCGCTAGTGTTAGTACGACCTTTAATTCTGCCTGATTTCATTAGTCCATCATAGTGTCTCATCAACAAATGACTTTCTACTTGTTGTAAGGTATCAAGCACAACCCCAACCAAAATTAATAACGATGTTCCTCCATAAAACTGAGCAAATTGGCTATTGATGTTTAATGCACCTGCAAATGAAGGTAATATAGCAACAACAGCTAAAAAGATAGCACCTGGTAAAGTTATTCGAGACATTACATTGTCAATAAAATCTGCGGTTGATTTTCCAGGCTTAACACCCGGAATAAATCCGCTGTTTCTTTTCATATCATCAGCTATTTGAACAGAGTTAACTGAAATAGCCGTATAAAAGTAAGTGAAAACTATGATTAACAAAGCAAATGTAACATTATAAGTAATTGATAGTGGGTTAATAAATGCAGCCACTACTCCTTGCATGCTTTCATAATTTGGAAAAAACTGAGCAACTGTAGAAGGAATAAACATTAAAGCCTGAGCAAAAATGATTGGCATTACACCTGCAGCATTTACTTTTAAAGGGATATACTGTCTAACTCCACCGTATTGACGGTTTCCAACAATTCTTTTAGCGTATTGAACAGGTATTCTTCTGGTGCCTTGAACCAATAAGATTACCATCATTATGACCCCAAATAAAGCAGCTAATTCTACTAAAAATATAACTAGTCCTCCACCTGATTCAGTTAATTTGAAATTAAATTCTTCTTTCAATGCAAAAGGCAAACGAGCTATAATACCAATCATAATAATTAGTGAGACTCCGTTACCAATACCTTTATCAGTAATTTTTTCGCCTAACCATAAAACAAACATGGTACTAGCGGTTAAAACTACAACTGAAGAAAGCATAAAGAAAAAATCTGATATTTCTTGAGGATTTGTGATTGAAATAATAGCTTGTGGGTTTTCTGATTTTAAGTTAACCAAAAATCCTATAGATTGAACAGCAGTAATTAATATAGTTAAGTAACGTGTAATCTGGTTAATCTTCCGTCTTCCGTCTTCTCCTTCTTTTTGCATTTTTTGGAATGAAGGAACAGCTAAAGTTAACAACTGAACTACAATAGATGCCGAAATATAAGGCATTATTCCTAATGCAAATATGGATCCGCGTCCAAACGCTCCACCTGCAAACATGTTAATCAAACCAAAAATTCCACCCGCAGCTTGGCGAGCTGAACCTTGTAACATATTGGCATCAACACCAGGAAGGGTTACATATGAGCCAAGTCTGTAAATAAATAGCATCCAAAAGGTAATAACTAACTTATACCTAAGTTCATCTATTTGATAAATATGCTTTACGGTTTCTATAAATTTCTTCATTTGTTATATTTTAACAGCTGAACCACCTACTGCTTCGATTGCTTTTTGAGCAGATTCTGAGAATGCGTGTGCACTCACGTTTAATGATGATTTGATTTCACCTCTACCTAATATTTTAACTAAATCTTTTTTACCCACCATTCCATTTGAAACCAAAGTCTCAACAGTTATAGTAGTTAAACCTTTAGATTCAGCTAACATTTGTATTCTATCTAAATTGATTCCAATATATTCAACTCTGTTGAAAGGCCTGAAACCAAATTTAGGTACACGTCTGTATAAAGGCATTTGACCACCTTCGAAACCTCTTTTCGAACTGTAACCAGAACGAGATTGAGCTCCTTTGTGGCCTTTTGCGGCTGTGCCGCCTTTTCCACTACCTTCTCCACGACCAACGCGTTTACCTTCTTTATGTGTAGAGCCTGATGCAGGCTTTAATGTATGTAACTGCATTTTTATTAAATATTTTCGATTTTTAACAAATGTGATACTTGTCTAATCATCCCCAAAATTTGAGGAGTAGCTTCTTTCTCTAAAGTTTGGTGCATTTTGGTAAAACCTAATGCCCTAACCGTTCTCTTCTGAACTTCCGTTCTATCGATGGTACTTTTTACCTGTGTTATTTTTACTATAGCCATCTGATTAGTCTCCGTTAAATACTCTTTTTAAACTTAATCCTCTTTGTTGTGCTATGGTATAAGCATCACGCATATTTATTAATGCGTCAATAGTTGCTTTTACCACGTTATGTGGGTTTGACGAACCTTTAGATTTTGCTAAAACGTCTGTAACTCCCGCACTTTCTAAAACCGCACGCATCGCACCACCGGCAATTACACCTGTTCCGTGAGCAGCTGGTTTTAAAAACACTCTTCCTCCACCATATTTTCCTAATTGATCATGAGGTACAGTACCTTTCAAAATAGGAACTTTAAATAAATTCTTTTTCGCATCATCCACACCTTTGCTAATTGCATCGGTTACCTCATTTGCTTTTCCCAATCCGTATCCAACCACACCATTTCCATCTCCTACAACTACAAGAGCTGAAAAACTAAAAGTACGTCCACCCTTTGTTACTTTCGCAACACGATTGATGGATACTACTCTTTCTTTGAGTTCTATATCGCTTGATTTTACTGTTTTTGCGTTTGCTGTTGACATATCTTTTTTATTTGTCGTTATGATTTACAAATTTTGTAAAACATATTATTTATTAAAATTTTAACCCTCCTTCGCGAGCACCATCGGCTAAACTTTTGATTCTACCATGATACAAATACCCACCTCTATCAAATACTACTTCAGTAATTCCAGCGCTAATTGCTTTTTCAGCAATTGCTTTACCAACAATAGTAGATGATTCTACTTTAGTTAACTTATCTTTCAATGTGGTTGATGATGCAGAAACAATAGTTGTCCCTTTAGTATCATCAATAACCTGAGCGTATATTGCCTTGTTGCTGCGAAATACAGACAAACGTGGTTTAGTAGCTGTTCCTGATATTTTGCTACGTATTTTTTTGCGAAGTTTTGCTCTGCGAGCTTCTTTTCTAACTGCCATGTTTCTAATTTCTCCTTATTTAGATGCTGTTTTACCTGCTTTTCTTCTAAGAGCTTCACCAACAAACTTGATACCTTTACCTTTATATGGCTCAGGAGCACGTAGTGCGCGAATTTTAGCAGCAACTTGTCCTATTAATTGTTTATCTGCACTTTCTAAGGTAATGATTGGATTTTTACCTTTTTCTTGTTCAGTCTTAACCGTAATTTCTTTAGGTACTTCAAAATAAATATGATGTGAGTATCCAAGAATTAAGTCTAATACATTTCCTTCATTTGCAGCTTTAAAACCCACACCAACTAATTCTTGACGTTTGGTATAACCTAAAGTAACACCAGTTACCATGTTATTAATTAAAGATCTGTATAAACCATGCATTGCTTTGTGACGTTTTTGCTCAGTAGGGCGAGTCAATATGATGTTTCCATCTTCAATCGCTACTTTAATATCTGAGTCAACTGCTTGATGTAATTCGCCTTTAGGGCCTTTTACAGTAACTAAGTTAGCAGTACTAACTTTAAGTTCAACGCCTGCTGGTAATTTTATGGGTGCTTTTCCTATACGTGACATTTTCTAATCTCTCCTAAATATTAATAAACGTAACATAAAACTTCACCACCTACGTTTAATTTACGTGCTTCTTTGTCAGTCATTACACCTTTTGAGGTAGTAATAACCGCTACTCCTAAGCCGTTAATAACACGTGGCATTGTGTCAACACCTGTATATCTTCTTAAACCTGGACGACTAATCCTGTCTAATTTTTTAATAGCTGGAGTTTTTGTTACCGGATGGTATTTTAAAGCAATTTTTATGGTGCCTTGGTGATTTTCAACATCTTCGAATTTGTAGTTTAAGATGTAACCTTTTTCAAACAAAACTCTTGTAATTTCTTTCTTAAGTTTTGATGCAGGAATTTCAACGATGCGGTGGTTTGCTTTGATAGCATTACGCAACCTTGTTAGATAATCTGATACTGGGTCTGTCATTATATTGATTTTATACTCATCAGTAGTTAGCCAAGAGAACTCTTTCTGATTAAGTTGTTATTACTTATTTATTTTTAAAAGGGCTGCGAATATAATAATATTCATGTTACCCACAAATTGTTTTTTTTATTCTTACCAAGATGACTTAGTTACACCTGGTATTTTTCCCATTGATGCAAGTTCACGGAACTGATTACGGCAAATTCCGAAATCGCTCATGTAACCTTTTGGTCTACCTGTAAGCTTACAGCGGTTTTTCAAACGAACTGGAGATGCATTACGAGGTAATTTTTGTAATCCGATAGCATCACCTGCTTTTTTTAGAGCTTCGCGTTTTACTGCATATTTAGCAGCAAGTTTTTCTCTCTTTAATTGACGCGCTTTTACTGATTCTTTTGCCATTTATATTGTTCTCAGTTAATTATTTCTTAAACGGTAATCCAAATTCTTTTAGAAGTGCATGACACTCTTCATCTGTTTTAGCTGAAGTAACAAAAGTAATATCCATTCCATTGATACGACTTACTTTATCAATTACCATCTCTGGAAATATGATTTGTTCTGTAACTCCCATGGTGTAGTTTCCTCTTCCATCAAAACCTTTGGTATTCAATCCTTGGAAATCACGTACACGAGGCAATGCAACTGAAATCAATCTATCTAAAAATTCATACATTTTGTCGCCACGTAATGTAACGCGAGCTCCAATTGGTAAATTTTCTCTTAATTTGAAATTAGAGATTGCTTTACGAGATTTCGTACTCACAGCTTTTTGTCCTGTGATAGTTGTTAACTCATTTACAGCCACATCTGCAATTTTTTTGTCGGCAACAGCTGCGCCAACACCTTGATTAATACATATTTTTTCAATCTTAGGTATTTGCATAACACTCTTATAAGCAAACTTCTCTTGAAGCGCTGGTAAAACTGCCGTTTTATATGTATCTTTTAATCTTGGTTTGTAAGTACTCATAATTCTTAGTCAATAAATTCACCTGTTTTCTTTGAATATCTAGCCAATTTTCCATTGTCAGCAACTTTGCGTCCAATACGAGTGGCATTTCCTGCTTTATCTACTACTTTTAAGTTCGAGATGTGAACAGGGGCTTCTTTTTTAATAATTCCGCCTTGTTGATTTTGTGCATTAGGTTTTGTGTGGCGGCTAACAATGTTAACGCCTTCAACTAAAGCTCTTCCGTCAGCTTTTAAAACTTCAACAATACGGCCTTTTTTACCTTTATCATCACCAGCTAACACTAATACCATGTCGCCTTTTTTAACGTGAAGCTTTTGTTGTTGGTTAATTTTTCTTTCCATAACTTATAATACCTCTGGTGCTAATGATACAATTTTCATAAATTGTTTTTCTCTTAATTCACGAGCAACAGGGCCAAATATACGTGTTGCACGAGGCTCATCTTGAGCGTTTAATAATACACATGCGTTTTCATCAAAACGAATGTATGATCCATCTTGTCTACGAACTTCTTTTTTAGTTCTAACGATAACAGCTTTAGATACTGAACCTTTTTTTACAGTGCCTGATGGAGCTGCAGATTTCACAGTAACTACTATTTTATCGCCAACAGAAGCGTATCTTCTGCCTGTTCCACCAAGTACACGGATACATAATACCTCGCGTGCTCCGCTATTATCGGCTACTTTTAATCTTGATTCCTGTTGTATCATTTCTTTTACTTAGCTTTTTCTACAATTTCGATTAATCTCCAACGTTTATCTTTACTTAAAGGGCGCGTTTCCATAACCTTTACGATATCGTTGATATTACACTCATTTTTTTCGTCATGAGCTTTAAACTTAGAAGTCATTTTAATAAACTTCCCGTATTTAGGATGCATCACTTTACGTTCAACTGATACAACTATGGTTTTTTGCATTTTATTGCTAACCACTTTTCCTAATATCACTTTACGTGAGTTTCTTTCAATTGCTTGTGTTTCCATTTTCAATTTATATTACTGAACGTTAACCAATTCTCTTCTGCGTTTTTCAGTAAGCAAGCGAGCAATAAGCCTTCTATTATCTTTAATTTGTTTTGGATTGTCAAGTGGAGACACTGCATGTCCCAACTTAGTTTTTGTCAAACCAAGTCTTTCTTCTTTAATTCTTCCGGTTAATTCCTTATCCGACAATTCTAATATTTCTGCGTTTGTCATAATTATTCTGCGTAATCAGGTCTAACAACAAATTTTGTAATTACTGGTAATTTTTGTGAAGCTAATCTCATTGCTTCTTGGGCAGTTGCCTGTGGCACTCCATCAGCTTCGAAGATGATGGTACCAGGCTTACATACTGCAACCCAAAACTCAGGTGCTCCTTTACCCTTACCCATACGTACCTCTGCAGGTTTACGGGTCATTGGTTTATCTGGGAACACACGAATCCATACTTGACCTTCACGTTTCATGAAACGATTTAAAGCTACACGTGCTGCTTCTAATTGTTTTGATGTAAGGAAACATGTATCCAAGGCTTTCAATCCAAATGAACCGAACTCTACAGAGAATCCACGAGAGGCATTGCCCTTCACTCTTCCTTTTTGTTGTTTCCTAAACTTTGTTTTTTTTGGCTGTAACATTTTTACAGGTTATAAATTTTATTTATAAAAACTATTTTCTTCTTCTATCTCCACCACCAGCATTTGGTCCACCACTACGTTTTCTATCTCCACCTCTATCGCCTCTGTCGTTTCTTCTATCTCCACTTGGTCTTGATGATGGTCTTCCGCCTCTATCTCCAGGTTTACTATCGTTTGTCATTCCGAAGTTAGGAGATAAATCACGTTTACCATATACTTCACCACGGCATATCCATACTTTAATACCTATTTTACCATATACAGTTAAAGCTTCAGCAATAGTATAATCGATATCTGCTCTAATGGTATGTAATGGTGTTCTTCCTTCCTTGTAAGTTTCAGAACGTGCCATCTCAGCTCCGTTCAAACGACCACTAATCATCACTTTGATTCCTTCAGCACCCATTTTCATTGAATTTGAAATGGCCGCTTTAGTTGCTCTTTTGTATGACACACGAGCTTCAATTTGATTAGCGATTGATTCACCTACCAAAACAGCATCTAATTCAGGTCTTTTAATTTCAAAGATATTAATTGCTACATCTTTATTAGTAAGCTTCTTAATTTCTTCTTTTATTTTATCAACTTCACTACCCGCTTTACCTATAACGATACCCGGACGTGATGTGTGAATGGTGATAATGATACGTTTTATTGTACGCTCAATAACTATTTTTGAGATACCACCTTTTTGAATACGAGTACGTAAGTATTTACGGATTTTCTCATCTTCTATCAGTTTTTCTGAAAAGTTTTTGCCTCCATACCAATTAGATTCCCATCCACGAATGACACCTAAACGGAATGCTATAGGATTAATCTTTTGTCCCATTTATTTATGCGTTTTCATTATTAGTTACAACTTTATTTTCTACTACTGCGGCAGTATCAACAACCAATGTTACATGGTTTGAACGTTTGCGAATACGGTGCGCACGTCCTTGTGGAGCTGGCAATATTCTTTTCATCATAGGTCCACCATCAACAAATATTGTTTTAACGATAAGTCCACTCTCTTCGTAGCGTTTACCTTCGTTTTTTTGCTCCCAATTTGCTATCGCACTACGCAATAACTTTTCAAGTCTGATGGCATAATCAATCTTAGCATTAAAGCGTAAAATATTATATGCTTCTTCAACCTTTTTACCGCGAATCAAATCAGCTAACAGCCTCATTTTACGTGGTGAAGTAGGACAATTATTTAATTTAGCAACTGCTTCCATCTATATTAATCTTTCTTTACTGGGTGTGTTTTAAATGTACGAGTAGGAGCAAACTCACCTAACTTGTGTCCTACCATATTTTCAGTTACATATACAGGGATAAATTTATTACCATTATGTACTGCAAATGTATGACCTACGAAATCAGGAGTTATCATCGACCTGCGACTCCAAGTTTTGATTACTGATTTCTTTTTTCCATCACTCATTGCTAAAACTTTTTTATCAAGTTTGTAGTCAACAAATGGTCCTTTTATTAACGAACGAGCCATATTATTTTATTACTTCTTACGTTTTTCGATAATGAACTTATTTGAATATTTCTTAGGAGTACGGGT
>CAIVPY010000625.1 GCA_903907885.1 uncultured Bacteroidota bacterium | reverse complement strand
GCTTGTTTTCTAACCAAACCAAAAGCTGCTGCATCGCTATAAAAACCACCAATTGTACTGGCATGTGAAACTACAATATAATTAAACTGTTCAATTAAAGCTGGGAATCGATAACCAATTTGAGCAGAAGCCCTGAAACTATGTTGTTTCTTTTGGCCAAGCAATAAAACAACAGAGGCTCGAGGACTAATTCTAGGGTCGAAGCGCTGCATATAGTCTAATCTACCTGATGCTTGAATTTTTAAACGGTCATCAAAAAATGTTTTTGATGCTTGTGCAAATCCACCAATTTCATTAGAATAAATTGAAACTGATTTATCATTAAATATTGTTCCTTGAGTTGATGGAGCATTGAGCCTATAATTTATTCCAGTTAGTAATGAAAATGGCTTAATAATATTTTTAAAATCATAAATAAATTCGGTGTACCAAGACTTAGAAACACTTTTTAATCTACTTCCACCATCAGTAAAACTTCTGTTAATTGAATTGTTAAAGGCAGAGTCAAATTCTTTTGTACCAGGTTGAAATTGTGCCCTGCCTCTGAGTATATTTGTTAAAGCACTATCAAGACCAGCCCTACTTGTTTTATTTGCTAGTTCATTATTATTTCCATCAGCAAATTTTCTTGCTGCCGCATCGTTCCCTCTTTGAATAGTATCATATCCCAAAGCATATGCCTGATTTAGTATATTAAAATATCCAGAATAGGCTAAAAGATATTGAGCAAACCAATTATCATCTGTCTTTGCAGCTCGGTTAATACTCATAGCTGTTGAACTTGCGTCAAATGTTTGACCCGTATTGTCAAATATGGCATAGGTTCGAAATACATAATTTTTACCCTTTACTTCAAACTTATGTTGATGCAAAAAGAAATCAGAAATTTGTGCACGGTTATCTATTTGAAAACTACTACTACCAGCACTAAATCTTGATAACCAAGAATATTCTGTTTGCTTGTTTGGCCTATGATAAAAGGCAATATCTGCTTTTGTATTATAGGGTTTGTATTGAAACAATTGCTCCTCTTTATATCCTGTTCTTGCAATTTTTATGGGGTCTTTGGCCAAACTTATTATACCACCAGGAGTTGAAAATCTGATTGTATTTGAATCGAATACATTAGTTACCTCATCACCGCTAATGTTTGGCGCTTCATATCCTGGATTTCCTGGCCCTTTTGCATAGCCTAATGTAGTTAAATTTTTACTAAAATCGTAATTGGCAACATCTCTATAATCAGTAGCTTTCCAATCGGTAGCATTCATGTAACCTAATGTAAATTTATAAGCCCATTTATTATTTGAAAATGTGTTAGCATAACGCATGGTAAAATCTGTATAAGTTGAAGGTTTGTTATCAATTCCATCCACATGATTAACACCTGTTTTATAATTTACTGATAAACCTTTATAATCAAATGCACTTTTGGGTGTACTATTAATTAAACCGTTAATAATATTTGGACCATATAATGCTGACGAAGAGCCTGGAATTAATTCTACACTTGCTATATCTAAATCGATTGGTCCGTTAAGCATTCCAAGAGAAAAATTAAATCCAGGCATTGATAAATCCATATTATCAAAACGCTGAAAAAATCTACGGTTATATGGTGAGTTAAAACCGCGAGTATTCAATGTTTTAAACGAAACGCTAGTTGTTATCACATCTACTCCAGCAATATTTGCCAACCTATCAAACATGTTTAGAGTTGGATTGTAACGCAAATCTGTAGCATTAATCATT